>NZ_JBQTCF010000010.1:0-120479 GCF_052379845.1 Roseinatronobacter sp. NSM
AAACGCCGGGCTGACGCCCGGCGTTTTTTTGAGTATTTGGGGCAAGATGAACTATGCCCGTGGCACCTGCCCGCCCCCCGTTGAAAGACAGCCCCATGCCCGACCGTCTGCCCGCCCATCAGCTTGCGTATATAGCACTTCGGGATATGGTTTTATTCGGGGAACTGGCGCCGGGCGATGCGGTAACCATTGAAGGGCTGGTGACGCGCCTGGGGCTGGGCATGACCCCTGTGCGCGAGGCCATTCGCCGCCTGATTGCCGAAGGGGCGTTGCAATTGCAGGGCAACCGGCGGGTTTGTGTGCCCCGTCTGGGCGAACCTGCATTGGACGATCTGGGCTATGCCCGCGAAGCCGTTGAAACCCGGCTGGCCGAACAGGGTGCCAGCCGTTGCGACGCAGCAGTGATAGACAGGCTGCGCGCGATCGACGCGCGTTTGGACGGCGCGATTGCTACAGGGGACATACCCGCCTATCTGCGGGCGAATCATGAGTTTCATTTTGAATTGTATGCCTGCGCGGGGTCCGATGTTCTGCAGGCCCTGGCCGCATCCCTGTGGTTGCGGTTCGGCCCGTCCTTGCGGGTCGTGTGTCACGGGCCGGCGGGCGCGGGCGCGCGCGGGGCGGATGGTGACATGCTGCATATGCCCGATCATCACAAACGTGCCCTTGCCGCCCTGGAAACAGCCGACAATGCCGCGCTGAAAACCGCCATCCGTGATGATATTGCCCAAGGTGTTGCCAATATCCGCGCGGGGCTGCGGGGGGGCGTGTTCGGACCACCCGCCAAAATTTGATCAAATTCCCTTGACGCCCCCCTGCCCCTGCGTATCCTTGGCGGTGACCCCGAATTCTGGAGCTTGCAGATGACATTGCGCAATACCCCGCCCACCGCCGAGTTGCAGGCCCTGGATGCCGCCCATCACATGCACCCGTTCACCGCCAATACCGCCCTTGGGCAAAAAGGCGCGCGTGTCATCACGCGTGCCGAAGGGGTGCGGCTGACCGACAGTGACGGACAGGAACTGATTGACGGCATGGCCGGGTTGTGGTGCGTCAACATAGGTTATGGCCGCGCGGAACTGGCCGAGGCCGCCGCCCGCCAGATGCGCGAATTGCCCTATTACAACACGTTTTTCCAGACCACCCATGTGCCCGCGCTGCAACTGGCGGCAAAACTGGCCGAACTGGCCCCCGGCGATTTGAACCATGTGTTTTTCGCCAGTTCCGGGTCCGAGGCAAATGACACCAACATCCGCATGGTGCGCCAGTATTGGGCCCTGAAGGGCCAGCCCGCGCGGCGCACCATCATTGCGCGCCATAATGGCTATCATGGGTCCACCATGGGGGGCGGGTCACTGGGGGGGATGGCGGGGATGCATGCGCAAGGCGGTCTGCCCATTCCCGGCATCGTGCATATTGACCAGCCCTATTGGTATGGCGAAGGGGGCGACATGACCCCCGATGATTTCGGCCTTGCCCGCGCGCGCCAGTTGGAAGAAAAGATACTTGAACTGGGCGTGGAAAACGTTGCAGCCTTTATTGCTGAACCTGTGCAGGGGGCGGGCGGGGTGATTATTCCGCCCGAAAGCTACTGGCCCGAAATTCAGCGCATCGTGGACAAATACGGCATTTTGCTGATCGCAGACGAGGTGATCACGGGTTTTGGGCGCACCGGGTATTGGTTCGGGTCGCAAAGCTATGGCATCCGGCCCCATATCATGACCATCGCCAAGGGGCTGAGTTCGGGCTACCAGCCTATTGGCGGGTCCATTGTCTGCGATGAGGTGGCGCAGACCATCGGGCAGGATGAGTTCAACCACGGCTATACCTATTCCGGCCATCCGGTGGCCGCTGCCGTTGCGCTGGAAAACCTGCGCATCCTGCATGAAGAAGCCATCATTGAGCGCGTGCGCACCCATACAGCGCCCCATCTGGCGCAGGCCTGGGGCGGTCTGGCCGATCACCCGCTGGTGGGCGAGGCCGTGTCGCGCGGCATGATGGCCAGCCTTGCGCTGACACCGGACAAGGCGCGGCGCGCACGCTTTGCGGCCGATGCGGGCACAGTGGGGTATATCTGCCGCGAATATTCCTTTGGCAACAACCTGGTCATGCGCCATGTGGGGGACCGTATGATCATTGCGCCGCCGCTGGTGATTACGCCCGCCGATATTGACGAACTGGTGGCGCGCGCGCGCAAGACGCTGGACCAGACGCTGGACCACCTGCACCGCGAAGGGCTGTTTCAGGCCGCGGCCTGACGCCCCTTACCGGACCGGGCGCACCGGACCGTCGCGCAGCGCCGCCGCCATCATGACCCCGCGCAGCGCGGCCTTGCGCGGGACCATGAACCGCGACGGGGGACGGCGCGACAGGGTGGGCGGGGCCGAGGCTTCGCCCATAAGCGCGCGGGCCACCCGCCTGCCCCCTTCGGATGCGGCGGCCACGCCATTGCCATGCCAGCCCAGCGCCAGCCACAGCCCGCCCGCGCCGGGCACCGGGCCGATATAGGGCGCCAGCGATCCTGTCAGACACACCAGACCATTCCAGCAATATTGCGTTTCGGCCTGCGCGAAGGCAGGAAAGATCACCTCGAATTCCGCACGCGCCCGCGCGGCGAAGCGCGCCACAGCAGCGGGCGCGAAGGACAGCCCGCCGCGCGCGCCGAACAGAAACCGCCCATCGGGCAGCAGCCGGAAATAATGCAGCATGATCCGCGCATCATAGGCCATCAGCTGGCGCGTCCAGCCTTGTGCGGCCAGTTCCCCGCGCGACAGCGGGCGCGTGACCATGACATTTGACAGCGCGGGCAGAATGCGCCGCGCAATCCAGCGGGGCAGGCGTTCGTCACTGTAGCCATTGGTCGCAATCAGCACCTGTTTTGCATGAACCCGCCCCGTGGCAGTGTCCAGAACCCAGCCGCCGCCCGTGGGGTGCAGCGCGGTGACACGGCTATTGCCGAAAATGCGCACACCTGCCGCCGCTGCGGCGCGCGCAAGTCCTGCGGCATAGGCCAGCGGATGCAGGCCAAACCCATGGGGCACATAGACCCCGCCATGATAGGCGGCTGTGTTCAGCCCCTGATCGCGCAATGCCGCCCTGTCCCACAGAATAGCGGCCTTGTCCTGCGCGGCGTCGCGCTGCAGTCTGGCCCAGGCCTTGCGCGAATGCGCCAGAAGCACCTCACCCGCTTCGGTGGTGTGGGCGTCAATGTCATAGCGTTGCAAATTGTCGCGCACCCGTTCAATCGCGGCCAGTTCGAAATCCTGCCAGTCGCGCGCGCCATCTGCCCCTGTGCGGCGCACAATGGCAGGGGCGTCCAGCCTGGTGCCGCCCAGGCAGCAAAACCCGCCATTGCGCCCCGACGCCCCCCAGCCGGGCTGCGCGGCGTCCAGCACGGCCACCCGCAGGCCGTAGCGTTCCACCAGTTCCAGCGCCGCGTTCAGCCCCGCATACCCCGCCCCGATGACCGCCACATCCGCCGCAACACAGCCCTGAACAGCGTCATAACTGGCCAGCGCCGGACCAGATGCCCACCAATAACTGTCGGGCCACTGCGCCGTGTCATATCCGGCAAATTCATACAGCATATGCCCCCCGCATGCGATCATGCCAAAAGCTACATGACAGCCCCCGAAAGGGGAATGGCCGTTGCCCTACACATGATCCATAGCCATGGCAAATGCCGGACCGCTGTAGTAATCAAGGTGATCTGCCGTCATTTGCCACTATCGGGGAACATAGGGTCATGGTGAAACTGGGATTGATTGTTCTTGTGGTTCTGGCCGTGGCCGTGGCGGCCTATATCCGGCTGGCCCCGTCCGACCCCGCAACATGGCACGAAGACCCCAGACTGGTTGCGCGCCCGAAAACACCGAATTTCCACCTGATCCGCATGGTGGGCGGCGATGCCATGCCCCCCATTTTCCAGATGTCGCCTGCAGCGCTTGCCGCGCAGGTTGATGAGATTGCCCGCCGCGGCGGGGCGCAGCTGCTGGCGGGGTCCGTGGCACAGGGCCATATGACCTATCTTACCCGCACCCCCGTCATGGGTTTCCCCGATTATACGACTGTCATGATTGAACCCGCCGGGGACGGGGCCGCGCTGCTGGCCTTCGCGCGCGCGCGTTTCGGGCATTCGGATATGGGCAATAACCGCGCAAGGCTGCAGGCGTGGATTGCCGCATTGCAGGCCCTGCCCGTCAGGGACTAAGGCTGCAGCATCCGCTGAACAATGGCGCAGACGGGCCAGCCATAAACCCGATGGACAGCCCATAGGCGCGATCACTCATCCCGTCATTGCACATTTCGGGGTAGATAAACGCCGTTGCAGGCCCGTCCGGCCCCGTCAGGCGCACCATGCGCCGAAAATCCTGCGCAATGCCGCTATCCTGCGCAATCTCGATGGTCAGTTCACCCCCATCGCCATTCAGGCTGTCATAGTGCCACACACCGCCATCATTGCGAATGGACCAGAACGGTTCGGTGCCGAAACACCGCAAGCCCACAGGCATGTTGAAATGGTCTATCGGCTGGCCTTGCGCGCGCAGATACCGCATGAACACCCACCCTGTCCCTTCGCCCGTGTTCACCAGCCCCCAGCGCTGGGTTGAATTCAGGGTCACCACTTCTATACCCGTGGCATCGGGGGGAAAACTGCCCATAATATCGCCACTGCCGGACGGTTCACGCCGGATGTTCAGGACATCCCCTGCGGACACATCCACCAGATCAAACAGTTGCGGATACTCCTGCGCCGAAAGTGGCACAGCCACCAGCACCCCCGCCGCCACGACAACGCATTTCAGAATACGCAACATCCGTCCCTCCTGTTTGTCTGCCATGCGCGGCGCGGGTCACATGGCGTCTTCATCCATCGAAAAGATCGTGGTCGCCTTGATTTCCTCCATCGACAACAGGGCCGTTACGTTATGGATGCTGACTTCGGAAATCAGCGCCTGATAGAACCGGTCATAGGCGCGGGCATTGGGCACGCGCACCTTCAGAATATAGTCGATATCCCCAGCAAGGCGGTGGGCCTCCATCACCTCGGGGCGGGCGCGCACGGCGTGCAGGAAACGGTTTTGCCAATCGGCCTCATGGGCGGCAGTGCGCACCAGAACAAAAAAGCACGCTTCCAGCCCCAGCGATTCGGGGTCCAGAAGCACAGTCTGGCGCGTGATGACGCCTGCAGCCCGCAATTTGCGCACGCGGTTCCATACGGGCGTCTTGCTGGACCCGACCTTGCGCGCGATTTCGTCCAGCGACTGGCTTGCATCGTCCTGCAATTCACGCAGAATACGCCTGTCCAGATCATCCAGATTGTTTGCCATTGGTCCATTTTCTCCACAATGCGCAAAATGATGGGACAGTTTCCCAAATTCACGTTTTAGCATCCTATGAAATGGAAATATCTTCTGCAACAGGTTATGTGCTGCGGCAATTCGCTCCGATTGATATTGATCGGCATCAAGGTATACCCTTGGGTCAAGGGATACGCGATATTGGGGCCAGCCCCCGCAGGCAGACAGGAAAGAACGCATGATGGATCAAATCGCACCCGCCGCAAAAGCCACGCCAACCTTGCCGGATGCACAGACTGTCACATCGGTGACGCATTACACCGACCGCCTGTTCGCCTTTCGCTGCACGCGCCCGCTTAGCCTGCGCTTCCGGTCGGGCGAGTTTGTCATGATCGGGCTGTTGGGCGACAATGGCAAACCCTTGTTGCGCGCCTATTCCATCGCGTCCCCGTCATGGGATGAAGAACTGGAATTTTATTCGATCAAGGTTCCGGACGGTCCGCTGACATCGCGCCTGCAGCATATCCAGCCCGGCGACAAGATCATCTTGCGCCCCAAACCCGTGGGAACCCTTGTTCTGGATGCGCTGCTGCCGGGCAAACGGTTGTGGATGCTGGCCACAGGCACCGGAATTGCCCCTTTCGCATCCTTGCTGCGCGATCCCGATACATGGGAAAAATATGAGCAGGTCATTGTCATGCACACCTGCCGCGAACAGGCAGAACTGACCTATGGGCGCAATCTGGTCGAAGCGCTGCCCGATGACCCGCTGATCGGCGAGTTGGTGGGCGACAAGCTGCTGTATTACCCGTCCACAACACGCGAAGCCGGGCAGTATACGGGCCGGGTGACTGACAACCTGTCTTCGGGCAAAGTGTTTGCCGATCTGGGCATCCCCCCGCTTGACCCTGCCAGCGACCGCGCCATGGTCTGCGGGTCACTGGCGTTCAATCTGGACATCAAGAAGGTTCTGGAAGATGCGGGCCTGACCGAAGGGGCCAACAGCGCCCCTGCCGAATATGTGGTTGAAAAGGCTTTTGTGGACTGACCCTGACAGCGCCGGGGCGTCGTGTTCAACACTGGCAACCCGGCCTTCAGCCGCGTTTTAGGGGATGTGGCGTTCATTCGCATTCACGCCACATACGCCGACTTATTGATTTCGCAGGTTCGAGAAGCT
The DNA here is from genome assembly GCF_052379845.1 of Roseinatronobacter sp. NSM. Lineage (NCBI taxonomy): Bacteria > Pseudomonadati > Pseudomonadota > Alphaproteobacteria > Rhodobacterales > Paracoccaceae > Roseinatronobacter > Roseinatronobacter sp. NSM. Next base: position 6,478 of record NZ_JBQTCF010000010.1, read on the forward strand.
CAAAACCGGTTCCGCCTTTTGCGCAACCTGCCCAAATGTGCACCGCCCATAACTGCGACAGGCGCTATTGCAGTTCGATCTGCGCGCGCGCGGCCAGCCCGTCCGCATCCACCACCGACAAGCTAAAAAAGCCCGGACCGTGCAGGGGCAACACGGCGCTGCGGTCATGGCTGCGCAGCACCACCGGCACCCCGTTGGCAAACCAGCTAAACGGCGCGCGCCCGCGATCCACACGCGCCACCATCCCGCCCGCGCCCGCCATCATCACGGCCCCATCAGGCGGAAAGGCCAGTTCGGGCGCATCGCGCGGCTGTCCGGCGCGCTGGCCGAAATGGCGCAGCGGCGCGGGCAATTCCGCATGGGTCAGCACCAGCGCATCAGGCGGGGCGGGTGCCAGCGGCACAGGGCGCGGCCCCAGCCGGGCAAACACATCGAACAGAAGCGGCGCGGCAACATCGCCGCCATACATGCCCGGAACCGGCACCCCATCCGCACGCCCGACCCACACACCGGCCACATGCCGCCCGTCAAACCCGATGGCCAGCGCGTCACGGTGCCCGTAGGACGTGCCCGTTTTGAATGCCAGCGGCCAGTCCGGCAGCACCGGCGCGCGCGGGGTTGCGGCCAGAATGTCGCCCACATGCCACGCGGCCTGTGGTGTCAGAACACGCCGGCGCGGGGCGGGTGGTGCAGGCGTGACCGACAGCGCCACCCCTTCGCCCCCGCGCGCGATGGCCGCATAAAACTGCACCATCCCTTCCAGCGTGACCCCCAACCCGCCCAGACTGACAGCCAGCCCCGCCATATCGCCGGGAATATCGGCCGCAATGCCCGCCTGCCGCAACGCCGCCATCACGCGCGCCGGTCCCAGCGCTTGTGTCACTTCCACCACCGGCAGGTTCAGCGACAGGTGCAGCGCTTCGCGCGCCGTGACCGGACCACGAAAGCTGCGGTCGAAATTCTGGGGCGCATAGCCGCCAAAACTGGTCGGGCGGTCGTTCAGCACTGTTTCAGGATGGGCCAGCCCGTCGGAAAACGCCAATCCATAGACCAACGGTTTCAGCGTGGACCCCGGCGAACGCGGCGCCTGGGTCATATCCACAAATCCGCGCCGCGCCACTGATGTATAATCGCCCGACCCCACCAGCGCACGAATGGCCCCGCTTTCGTGATCGGCCACCACAAACGCAACAGTGGCCTGCGCGGGCAGCGCTGGCAGCGCGCGCGCGGCCAGTTCTTCCAGCGCGGCCTGCAGGTCCGCATCAAGCGTGGTCAGGTGCACGCGGGCATCAGGTGCGGCACCACGCAGCCTGTCCGCCAGATGCGGCGCATGCGCACGAAAGGCGCGGCGCTGCACGGGCAGGGGTTCGCGCAGCGCAGCGGCAGCCTGATCGGCAGCAAGGACGCCAGCACGGTGCGCACGCGCCAGCACGCGCGCGCGCGCGGCCTGCGCGCGGGCCGGGTGGCGGTCAGGGCTGCGCAGCGCAGGCGCTTGCGGCAGCGCGACCAGCAGCGCCGCCTGTGCGGGCGTCAGGCGCGCAGGGTCACGCCCGAACCATGCGATACTCCCTGCACGCACCCCTTCCAGATTGCCGCCCATGGGCGCATGATGCAGATACAGTGACAGGATCGCGGCCTTGTCCAGCCTGCGTTCAAGCGCCAGGGCCAGCCGGATCTGGCGCCATTTTCCCGCCCATGTCCCGGTTGGACCGTCTTCAATCAGGCGGGCCACCTGCATGGTCAGCGTGGACCCGCCCGACACCACCCGCCCGTTGACCACCACCTGCCCCACTGCCCGCAACAAGGCCGCGACATCCACGCCGGAATGGCGGTAAAACCGACGGTCCTCATAGGCGATCAGCATGTTCAGGTAGGCAGGGTCCACGCGGTCCGGGTCAACCGCCAGCCGCCAGCGCCCGTCATCCACCATAAAGGCGCGCAACAGCTGCCCGTCATGGGCCAGCACTTCGGTTGCGGTGGCAGGGCGCAGGTCGGCGGGCATGGGCGTCATGGCCACCCAGCGGTCGAACCCCGCCCATAGCACCACCGCCAGACCCACCGCGCCCAGCAACGTGCGCGCGTTCATGGCGCAATCGTCACGCGCCCTGTGCCAGTCGTCGCACGGCGGGTCGGGCGGTACATGTCCTCAACCTTGGCGGCAGGGTGGTGGAACACGCCGGGCGACACCACCCGCACGATATAGGCCAGCCGCAAGGGCGCATCGCTGCGCCAATCCACTGCCGCAAGGAACCTGTCAGCGCGCGCTTGGGTCATTTCAGCCCCGTCATGGGTGTTCAGCCAGTCCAAGGCACGAATATCGCCATCGCGCAGCAAATTCGCATTGTCGATTTCAAACCCCGCAGGCAAGGCGTCATCCACCATCAGCCGCCCGTCGCCGCTGCCGCGATCGGGGCGAATGTCCAGCACGGTCACCAGCCGGTCACCGGCGCGCAGCGCGTCCATGTCAGCGGGTTGCCCGTCCATGGCGAAATAGCTGCGCGCAATCGTGTACCCCGTCCCGCCCGCGTCAGGGGGCGTTTCGGGCACGCCAAAGGCCGTCAGGGTCACGGTGACCGGCTGCGCGCCGTCATTGCCAACGCGCGCGGGCTGGCCATCCAGCAAATGCACCATATGGCCCGCAACCGGCTGGCCATTCAGTGTCAGCCCCTGTGCGCCGGACCGCAACGCCACCGCCGCCCGCAAGGACCACGCCGCTTCTTGTGGGGATAACTGGTCAAACGACGGGCGCGATGACAGGGCGGCGGCAAATTGCGGGCCGTCCACAACAGCGCTGCCCGCGTCAAGGGCCAGCGCCAGCACTGCGGCAGTGTCGCGCAGCGCTGTCCCGTAATCGTTGCGCCAGCCAGACGGGGCCTGATCAGCCAACGCCATATCGCGCGCGCGGGTGAACATGGCATCCGCGCGCTTTTGTTCGCCATACGCGGCCAGCGCCGCACCCAGTTGGGCGGCGGCAATTGGCGTGTCGAACCGGTCCGCAAGCGTGTCCGCGTAATAGCGCAGATCCCCGATTGCGGCCTCGCCTGCTCGGGCCAGAACCTCGAACGCATAGGCATAGCCGCCCGCGCCATCATACAATCCGCCCGCCTGCGCGACCTGATTGCGCAGATTGTCCAGCGCCATGCGCAGCGCGGCGGGGGCGACATTGGCCCCCTGCCCCTGCGCGCGCAACACCACATCGGTGGCATAGGCATCAAGCCACAGGTCGGACCCGCCCGCCCCCCACAGGCCAAAACTGCCGCGCCGGTCCTGCCGTGTCAGAATCGCGTCAATGGCGGTCTGGACCTGCTGGCGCAGCTGCGTCTGCGTCATAAGCCCCATGTCCAGCACCGTATCGGATGCCAGCAAAAGCGGCTGCAGGCCAGACGCAATCTGTTCGGTGCACCCGTAGGGATACGCGCTTAACCGCCGGATCAGCCCCGCCATGTCCAGCCCCGCCGCCCCGCCTGCCATCAGCGTGGCGCGGCCTGTTCCCGCGCGCAGCCCGTCCAGCGCATCGGCCCCGAAGTCAAACACCTGCCCCGGTTCCAGAACAAATTGCGACGAACGCGCGATTTCGGGGTCGGTATATTGCACCGTCAGCGCCACCTGACGCGTCAGGATACGCCCGTCTGGCAGGGTCAGCGCAATCTGGTAGCTGTGGTCCCCCGGCGCAGTCGGGCGCAGGGGCACATCCAGCGCCACAGTTTCGCCCGCGCCAAGGGTGACATATGCGGGCACATCGCCAAGGCCATGGCCACTGAGGTGCAAGGCCATATCGCCGGTGGCACCTGTTGCATGCGTCAGCTCCAGCCGCAAACGGCTGGCATCACCCGGGGCCATGAAGCGCGGCAGGCTGGGCTGAATGACAACCGGATCACGCACCAGAACATCTGCGCTGGCCTGCCCCACGGCATCGTCAGACCAGACCACCGCCATGACCCTGACGGTGCCATTGAAGGCGGGCAGGTCAAACGCAAGTTCCGCCCGGCCGTTCACAAAGCTGACGGGCCCTGAAAACAGCGACAGCAATTCTTCGGACGGGGCGGGGCCGGAACGCGCGGCGGTTTGCGCATCGCCGCCCGAACGCACCTGCCCCATGGCACCATGCCGCGCATCGATCAGCCGGCCATAGATGTCACGGATCGCCACACCAAGGCGGCGCTGCCCGAAGAAATGCGCCACCGGGTCGGGCGGGGCAAACCCTGTCAGGGTCAGCACACCCAGATCAATGGCCGCAACTGTGGCATAGACCGGGCCATCAACGGGGCCATCAGGGTCATTTTCCAGCGTCATGACAACCGCCAAGGGGCCGCGCGGGTCGGCCTGTTGCGGGGCGTCAAGCGTCACGTCCAGCGCGCGCGGCCCCGGTTGCACGGCGGCATGCGCCAGCCCCAATGCGCGGGCCGGCATCTGCGCGGCACTGTCTGACGGGCGTATCAGGCTGGCGGTGACATAGACCCCTGTGCCCCAGTCACCGGTTACCGGCAATTCCACCACGGTTTCGCCGGACACCGGCACCAGCCGCATGTCAATCACGCGGTCTGCCAGAACCATGACCTGCGCCATACCCGCGCCATCGGGGACGATACGCAACCGCGCCACGTCACCGGGCGCATAGGCGGGCCGGTCCAGCGCCAGCGCCAGCATGTCAGGCGTATCGCGGGCCGTGTCGGCGGCATACCACCCCGCCGCAAACCCGACCGAGGCACTGGCGAAATCCGAACCTTCATGCGTGACGCGCAATTCGTGATTGCCCCAGTCGACGGGCACCGAAATACTGTGCGGGCCATCTTGCAATGTGACATCACCTTGCGCGACGCGGCTGCGGTTTGTCACGGGTTCCCAGTTCCAGCGCCCGTCCAGACTGAACCACTGATAGCGTGTTTCAACCTTGTCGAGCTGCCAGCGCACTGCGCCAGACTGCGCCGCCCCGTCAGGACCGACAAGCACCAGATCAAAACGCGCCTGTGCGTTTTCAGGCAAGGGTCCGTCAAATGCGGGACGAATGCCCAGCACTGGCCCGACGGGCCGCAAGGCGCGCGTCAGGCTGCGTTCGACAGGGCGTGACGCCCCGTCCAGCAAGGTGGCGGTCATGGTCGCGCCATAGGGCCGGTTTTCCAGCTGAACCCCGTCCAGCGGCAGGGCAAGGGACAACTGCCCCGCCGCATCAGTCTGCAGGCCGCGTTCAAAACTGCGGCGCTGGGGATCAAGGCGTTGGTCATGCCGCCCGAATTGGTAGCCCGCCCAGCCCTCCAACTCTGCCACGGGGCGCAGGGTCACTGTGCCCGCCAGGGCGAGCCCAGCCGCAGGGGCACCAAACAGATGGCGCGCGGTAATGTCCAATTCGGGCGGGGCGGCAGGGTCAATCGGGCCATCTTGCGACAGGCGCAGGTCGAAATCTACGCGTTCAGGCAAGAAATCCTCGACCAGCACGGATTGACTGGCCAGCGCGGGCGCGTCCGGGTCGGCGCGCAGTTCCACCCGCCACAGACCACGCGGCACATCCCCGCCCAACGGCAGCGCGAAAACATGGCCACCCGCAACTTCGCGCGTGCTTTGGTGGCGCGCATATTCCACACCATCAGGGCGCAACAGGCGCGCGCCCAGCGGCATGCCGTGGATGGCGCGCGCGGACTGGTCGCGCACAAGGGCGGTGACATGGATCACCTCGGCCGCGCGATAGGCACCGCGATCGGTGGTCAGGAACACATCCACCGGGCCGGGGGCCGCGCGCCCTTCGACGCCGCGATCAGACAAATCGAATTCGGGATCGGACAGCGACAGAACCGCCATATCCTCATCTGTGGTTTCCACCAGCACCATGGCCGCCGCGCTGCTGTCACGCCCCTGCACCAGTTCGGCGGCAAAACGGATATGGCCCTGCGCATCGGCGCGGCCTTGGGCAAGAACGCGGTTGGACTGCGCCAGAAGCGACACCTGCGCCCCGTCAGCGGGGGTGCCATCGGACAGGTGCTGGACAACCACATGCAGGCCATCACTGCCCTGATAGCTGCTTACCCCCAGATCGGACACCATGAACCATTGCATCGCGGGGGGCACATCATAGGGGTCGGTATCGGGGACGGACGCGCGCAGCACATAGACCCCGGCTTGCAGCACGCCAGCCTCCTGCAGTGGCAGGCGCGTTGTGGTTGTGCGGTTCAGGGCGCTGTCAATTTCAGCCACGCCCTGCCAGACAGGTTCGGCCAGAAGCTGCTCAACGCGGTCCCCTTCCCATTGGCTTAGGGTGCGGGCAAAATTGCCCTGCCGGATGGCCGCAACAAGGTTGCGGTCCGAAACCCGCAGCAACCGCAAATCCAGCCTGTCGGCGTTCACGGTTTCCACAGGCAGGGCGCGCGGGCCGGATGCAGGCAGCACATATCCCCGCCCTGCAAAACGCACCACTGGGGCGCGGTCGCGCACATACACATCCAGCGGCACATCCCCCGCCAAGGTATCGCCCGAAACCGAGGGCAGACCCGCCCGAAACGTCAGGCTGTAGCTTTCGCCATAGCTGATGCCGGACAGGCAAAGCTGTTGCCCCTCGACCTCAAGGGCCAGTCCCTGCGCCGCGCTGTGCACGAAGGGCGCATAATCACGCGATGGCGACAGCCCGTCTGAAAAGCTGGCGCATATCCGCGGCGATGCTGTCAGCGCATCCACATCATGCGACAACAGGCGGAACCCGTATTCTTCGCGCAAGCGCATCAGGTCATCCCCTGCGGCACCGGGGCTTAGGCGGTCAGCGGCGCGCAGCGCCTGCAAGGCGTCCTGGCCGCGAAACACCCCTTCCAGCGCCCCCGCCAACTGAAGCAGGGCCTGCACCTGCGCGCCAGTGTCCGGCGCGCGCAACGCGGCATTTATGGCGGCACCGGCGGCGCGCTGGTTCAGGTCAAAGCGGTTATTCGCTGCTTCGGCGGCATAGGCCCCCAGCGCCTGCGCATGGGCAAGCCATGCCCGCGCGCTATCGGCCACAGTCACCGCCGCCCCCGTCCAGACAACAGCATCATTGCCAGACCGGCTGCGCGCCCCGTCCAAAAGCGCGGCTTCGCTCATGCCATTGGCAAAATGCCTGTCGGCCATGGTCTGCGCCATGTCGCGCGCGGCGGTCATATCGAAGCTTTCCAGAAAATCCAGATTGGCGCGCAGCGCCTGCGCCCGCGTCAGACTGGCCTGCGCCACCTGCTGGATCACGCCCGAAACAGCCCCTTCATACGCGCCGGGTGCCCCGATCCGGGATTTGGGAAAACACGCGCCATTGCGCTGGTTGAAGGTGAACCCCGCGCAATCTGCCATGCGCAGGCAGGTTGCGTGGCATTGCGCCAGCGTTGTGTCAAACACAGGCGTCAGGTCGCCACCGGGGAAATCGGTATTTGCCATGGTCGTGGCGAAACGGTCCGGGATGGCGGGGGTGGATTGCGCATGAACCCCGACGGGCAACGCCAGCACCAGCAGCAGCGCGGCCTTCCGGCCAGCACGCATCAGCTTGGCGCGCACCGAATGTCGGGGGTGGGACAGAACAGGCATGGAAACCTCCGGCTTGGACGGGAACAGGCGCGCAGGGTCACGCCCGCATTTACCCTAGCACGCAGCTTCACAGCGTTGCGTATATTTTTGCGCCGCGCGCTACCATAATGTTAGCTGCCGTCCCCCCACAACTCCATCTGCCAGCCAGCGGGGGATGTGCATATCTGCGGGTCGGGCGGGGTCAGGGCGGCGTGGTCCTTGTGGTCATAGGGCAACTGGCCCAGAATATGACGCAGAACGGCCAGCCGCGCGCGGTATTTATCCTCGGACCGGATAACGCACCATGGCGCAAAATCAACATGACTGCGCTGGAATGTGTCTGCGATGGCATGGGTGTAGCTGTCCCATTTTGCCAGCCCGTCAACATCGATCCGCGACAGTTTCCAGTGCTTCATCGGGTCTGATTCGCGCGCCAACAGGCGGCGCAACTGTTCCGCGCGGCTGACATTCAGCCATATCTTGACCAGATGAACGCCATCATCCACCAGCATGCGTTCAAATTCCGGCACTTGCTGGAAAAAACGGGCGCGCTGGCCGGGGGTGCAAAACCCGAACACATGTTCAATGACCGCGCGGTTATACCAGCTGCGGTCAAACAGCACCATTTCCCCGCCCGCAGGCAGGCGCGCCACATAGCGCTGAAAATACCATTCGCGCAATTGCCGGTCCGTGGGGCGCGGCAGGGCCTCGACGCGGACAGTGCGGTGATTCGTCACTTCGGTGATGCGGTTGATGGCCCCGGATTTGCCAGCAGTGTCGCGCCCCTCAAAGATGATAACCACGCGCTGGCCTGTCTCGGCCACCCAATGTTGCAACTTGACCAGTTCAAATTGCAGCGGCTTCAGGTCATCTTCGTAATCGGATTTCTTCATCCAGCGCGGATAGGGGTAATTCCCCGCCAACGTGTCACGCTTGCGGGCATCAAGCACCGTCTGGCGCAGCGCGTCTGGCGCGGTGTCATTCAAAAACGCAGTCACCAGCCCGTCAAGGGGCATCGGGATCTCACTCATACCTTATTCCTTATGCTAGTCTGGCCAGCAAAGGCGGAAATTCGGTCTGATGCAAGTGAAGGTTGGAGCGGGCAGCGGGAATCGAACCCGCACCAAGAGCTTGGAAGGCTCATGTGATACCATTTCACCATGCCCGCGCTGGTCACGGATTAGCGCAAGGTCATGGCAGGGTCAAGCGCTGGCTAGGCCCGCATCAGGGGCCTGCGGGGCAAAAATACCGTGATGACCCCCAACGCCGGCAACCACGCACAGGCCTGATACACCCATGCAATGCCGCGATAATCCGCCATAACCCCCAGAAGCGCCGCCGCAATCCCGCCAAAGCCGAAGGCCAGCCCGAAAAATATTCCCGCCACAAGCCCCACGCGACCGGGCAGCAATTCCTGCGCATAGACCACAATGGCCGGAAAGGCCGACGCGATGACCACGCCAATGATCACCGACAAGACACCCGTGGCCACAGGGCCGACATGCGGCAACAGCAACGTAAAGGGCAAAACCCCCAGAATGGACACCCAGATCACCACCAACGGTCCGAACCTGTCGCCGATCAGCCCGCCCAGCATGACACCGGCCGCCGCCGCGGCCAGAAACAGGAACAGCATTTGTTGCGCAACCCCGATGCCCATGTCGAAACGGTCAATCAGGAAAAACGTGTAGTAACTGCTGATGCTGGCGGTATAGGCGTTCTTGCTGAAGGTCAGAATGGCCAGAATGACAACCGCCCGGACAACCCGCCCGCGTGGCAGGCCACTCTCGCGGCTGGGACGCCCGCGCGCGGCATTGGCGCGGTTGATTGCCCCATACCATGCCCCCACACGGTTCAGCAAAACCATTCCGATCAGGGCCAGAATCGCAAACCACGCCACACTTGGCCGCCCCAAGGGCAGCACGATGAACGCCGCCAGCAACGGCCCCAGCGCAGACCCGAAATTGCCGCCCACCTGAAACAGTGACTGCGCTGTGCCAAACCGCCCGCCTGACGCCAGCCTTGCCACGCGGCTGGCTTCGGGGTGAAACACCGCCGACCCCACGCCAATCAGCATCGCCCCCGCAAGCAGGCCACCATAGCTTTGCGCGCTGGCCAGCAACACCAGCCCGATCAGCGTTGACCCCATGCCCACCGGCAGCGATTGCGGCATGGGCCGACGGTCCGTCACCAACCCCACAAGCGGCTGCATCAGCGACGCAGTGACCTGAAACGCAAATGTCATCAGACCGATCTGCCAGAAGCTTAGCGAAAACTCCTGCGCCAGCAACGGATACAATGCCGCCAGCAGCGATTGCATCACATCATTGATCATATGACAAAGGCTGATGCCGACCAGCACAATCCATGTTGTCGTTGCGGCGGGGGTATCTGACGTGGCGACCATGACATCGCGCCTTTCGAAAGCAAGGGGGGGGGGCCAAGGCGGGCAACATGCGCAGCACCGCGCGAAAATGCAAGTAGGGACCGCGTTCGCACTTTCACACCATCCGGGTGCGTGCCACAAAGGGCCGGTAGCGCAAACAGGAGTCGCACATGAAACGATCTGCGATCAATCAGATATTGCACGCCGCCGACGAATTTATCGCCAGCTTCCGCTTCGCCCTGCCCCCTTTTGCGCACCTGTCGCCCGACGCCCTGCGCGAAAGCGATCATGGCCATATCAGGGAACGGCGGCTGGGCTGGGACATCACCGATTATGGCGGCGGCGATTTCACGCGCATGGGACTGGCGCTGTTTACCTTGCGCAATGGCACCTTGGCGGACCTGCAACAGGGGCGCGGCATGGTCTATGCCGAAAAGCTGCTGATTTCACGCGTCCATCAACTTAGCCCCATGCACACCCATATCATCAAATCCGAAGATATCATCAACCGGGGCGGCGGCACATTGGTGGTGGAACTCTACGCCTCATCGCCTGACGGGCAGCGCGACACTTCCGCGCCAGTGACGGTCATGTGCGACGGCATTGCCCGCACCTTGCCCGCAGGCGGCAAACTGCAGCTTGCCCCGGGCGAAAGCGTGACCCTAAGGCCCGGGGACTGGCATGCCTTCTGGGCCGAAGGCGCGGATTGCCTGATTGGCGAAGTCAGCACCGTCAATGATGACGAAACCGACAATATCTTTGATCCCCCCCTGCCGCGCTTCGCCACCATTGACGAAGATACGGCCCCATGGCGGCTGCTGGTCAGCGACTACCGCCTTCATCTTGCCTGAAATACTCGCGGGGGGACCGGCCCGTCAGGGCCGGTCGGGGCGGCAGCCCCTTTTTCTCGCTACGGCCCGACACGCCTATTCGGCGGCGCGCAAGGGAACCTGCGGCGGCAGCGGGTTTTCAAGCTGAAGGGGCAATTGTTCTTCCAGCGGGGCGGGCGGCACATGCCAGATAAGCTCTGTCCCGCTGATCCCGCGCAGCTTGCGCTCCAGCGCATTGTCGCGCCGCGCAGCTGATCCGCGCCGCGACAGCACCCAGCGCAGGCCCAAAGCCCCGCGATAGGCCCCTTTTTCAATCCAGACCCGCAGCGCCAGCATGGCGGGCGTCAACATCAATGTCAGGATCGTGGCAACCCCCAGACCAAACACCACCGCAGTGCCCAACTGCTTCCACCAAAGCGAGGTGGGGTTGTCGATCGCATAGCCGCCATTGGCAAAATCTATGCTGATGCCCAGCATCATGGGCGTCAGGCCCGCCATTGTGGTGGTCGTGGTCATCAAAACAGGGCGGATGCGCGCTTCAACAGTGCGGATGATCGCTTCGATCCGGGGCATGATGGCCGCATAATTCTGATAGGTATCGATCAGAACAATGTTGTTATTCACAACAATCCCCGCCAGCGCGACAATCCCTGTCCCCGTCATGATGACCGAGAAGGTCTGATCCATGACAATCATGCCAATCAACACCCCGGCCGAGGACAGAACGACCGCCAGCAACACCAGCACCGAGTTATAGAAACTGTTGAACTGCGTCAGCAAGATGACGAACATCAGGCCCAGCGCGGCACTGAAGGCAACAGTCAGGAACTGTGTGCTTTCTTCCTGATCCTGCTGCTCACCGGTCCATTCCCAAGCCACGCCGTCGGGCAACGGGTTTTCTGCGGTCAACCATTGCGTCAGGGTTTCAATGCGCTCGGTCGCCGTGATGGGCACCATCCGCCAGCCGTTGCGCTCAATCTCGGACAGGGTGGCTTGGGCGCGGTCATAGGCATCGCTGCCCGGCGTATTCTCGCGCGGGATGGTCTGGGACCGCGGCACAACGCGCATGGTCTGGCCCGATGCATCCACCAGCCGGACCAGACTGCCGCGCACATCGGCCTTGACGTCGAAATAGCGTTGCTGGTCCACCCTGTCGATCTGGCCGCGCCGCGCCACAGGCCGGGTGGTGATGAAATTCGACAAAGGGACCATGCCGAAACTTGTCTGCACGCGCAGGGTTTCCAGCGTTGACAGCAGCCTGTCCCCGTCGGGCAAGCGCACGCGGATGTCGATTTCCTCATCCGAGCTGTCGACACGCATTGTGTCCAGCAACAGCCCGCGCGTGACCAGTTGCACCATGCCGCCAATGGTGGCCACATCAGCGCCGAAACGCCCCGCCATGGCGGTGTCGACATCTATTTGCCAGTCAATGCCGGGAATGGGGCGGCTGTCTTCCAGATCAAACAGGCCGGGGGTGTCACGAAACCGCGCCAGCACCGTTTCCACAGCCCCTTCCAGCACGTCGAAATCCTGACCCTTCAGCCGCAGGTGCACGGGCTTCTGGCCCGCTGGCCCGCCGCTTTGCATCAGAAATTCCGTCTGCAGGCCGGGCACTTGCGCGAATTTCTGTTCCAGCCGTTCCAGAATGGTGGCGCCGCGCATTTGCGGGTCGCCGATGCGGGTTTGCCAATGGGTCAGTTCAAACTGGATCTGGCCTATTGCATCGCGCGGGGGGCCTGCGCCTGCAGTATTGGTGTTCAGCCCACCATCCCCCGCGAAGGCGAACACCGCGTCGATCCCGTCTTCGGCAAGGGTGATTTCTTCGATCTGGCGCACCAGCGCGTCCTTTTCCGTGATCGAGAAATTGCCCCGTGCCCGCACATAGATGATGCCGCGTTCCGGTTCGGTTTCGACGAAGAATTCCACCCCGCGATTGTTTTCGCCATAATACTGGAAGGTGGCAACAACGAAGGCCGCAACAGCCACAATCAACACCACCGGCATGACAGGATTGCCCACAAACAACCGCATCACATGGCCAGTGGGCGAATAGCGGCGGCGCGCCTCGATGCGGCGGGGTTTTGGCTGGGGTTTGATGGCCGCAAAGCTGATGGAAATGCCCATCGCGGCCAGCATCATCAACACGGCACCGGGCAAAAGCTGCACCGCTGATTGCGCGGCCTGCGTGCCCCCCTGCAAATAGCCGGGGTTCAGCAACAGCATGGCCCCCAGCCACATGGCCGCTGCCGCCAGCACGGCAAAAGGCAGGCGCGCCAGCCATGGCAGGCGGCGCAGCCCCTGTGTGGCATGGTCCAGAACGCGCGCCGCGCGGCCACTAAGCCCGCCCAGAACCGGCAGGAAAATCAGCGCGACAATCAGCGATGCAGTCAACACGAAAATCAGCGTGACAGGCAACATGCCCATGAATTCGCCCGCCACCCCCGGCCAGAACAGCATGGGCAAAAACGCGCATAGCGTGGTCGCGGTGGATGCGGTGATGGGCCAGAACATGCGCTGGGCGGCCTTGACATAGGCCTGCATCGGCCCGTCGCCTTCCTGCAATCGTTTGTCGGCGTATTCGGTCACGACCACCGCGCCGTCCACCAGCACCCCCACTGCAAGGATCAGGCCGAACATGACAATATTGGACACTGCAACACCCATGATGCCCAACAAGATAAAGCACAGCAGGAACGACGCGGGAATGGCAAACCCCACAAGCATGGCAGACCGTGCGCCCAGCGCGGCCAGCACCACGATCATGACAAGGGCAATTGCCGTCAGAACCGACCCTTCCAGTTGCCCGACCATTTCATCCACCTGCACGGATGTATCCATCGCGGGGGTTATGCGAATGGCCGTCTGCAGTTCTTCCGGCCAGCTGGCACGTTCTGCGGCAATGGCTGCGCGCACCTGTTCGGCAGTGTCGATCGCGTTGAAGCCCTTGCGCTTGACCACCTGAATGGCAAGGTTTGTTTCCCCATTGAACCGCGCCGTGCCCGCGCGGTCCGCAAATGTCATGCGAATTTCCGCCAGATCGCCCAGCCGGACAACCGAATCGCCATTCACCTTGACCGGCAGGCGGTAAATATCTTCCGGCCCGGCAAAACTGGCGGGAACAGTCACCCCGAATGCCCCGGCCGATGTTTCCACCTCGCCGGCGGCGACAAGCTGGTTGTTCTGCGTCACCACATTAATCAATTCGCCTGCAGTCACGTTATAGGCTTCCAGCCGCAACGGGTTGATCAGCACCTCAACCATCTCATCGCGCGCGCCGGCAATTTCCGCTTCCAGAACGGAGTCCAGACCTTCGATTCTGCTTTGCAAATCGCGGGTAGCGCGCAACAGCATGCGTTCAGACACATCGCCAGACACGGCGACAATAATCATGGGGAATTCGGAAAAGTTAATCTCGGTAATTGAATAATTTTGCGCACCACTGGGAAATTTGCCTTCGGCGCGGCCCATCGCATCGCGCACATCGGCCAGCGTGGCGGTTTTGTCCCACCCGAATTCAAATTCCAAAACGGCAGCGGCGAAGCCGTCAGCGGAAAACGCGCTTAGCATTTTCAGCCCGTCCAGATCGGACAGTTCGGTTTCCATGGGGCGCACCAGCATGGTTTCGCCATCCACCGCCGAAATGCCGGGAAAGGGGACTGAAATGATGACCGCCGGAACCTCGATATCCGGCTCGCCTTCTTTGGGCAGGTTGAAATAGGTCACCGTTCCCGCAAACAGGGTCATGACCACCAAGGCCATGACCATGCGCGCATGGCTGGCCGCCCATGAAACAAGCCCGATCATGGTTCAGCCCTTTGGGTCGTCTGCTCCACGGCGTCCACATAAGCCCCTTCGCGCGTGAATTCCTGGCCCAGGATGATCGCGGTGACAACCTCAGGCAAACCCGTCAGCCAAACGCCCGACTCCGTGTCGCGCAGCACAGTGGCGGGCGCGAAACTGACCAGCCCCGCATCATCCACCACGCGCAGGCCCAATTCGCCGCTGTCATTCAGCGTCAGGGCCGAGCCGGGCAGCAGATGGCCCATCTCCGGGCGCGAATTCACCATGATATCGGCACTTTGGCCGTCCCGTATCAGCATATCCGCGTTGGGCACGGTCACTTCGACACGGAAGGTGCGCGTTTGCGGGTCCGCGGCGCGTGACAGAAAACTGACCGCCCCCGCAACCTGATGACCGGAAGCCAGTTGCGCCTGTGCGGGGGCGCCGGAAACCAGACGGTCAATCTGGGTTTCGGTGGCAAACCCCACAAGGCGGATGGGGTCCAGCTGGATCAGCGTTGCACATAGTGCGCCGGGCTGAAGCAGACTGCCCAGTTCTGCAGTGTCGCTTTCCAATATGCCATCGAAGGGCGCATACATGACAAGGCGGGCCATCTCCTCTACGGCGCGGTCAACGCCTGCCTGCGCCGATTGCAGCGCCGCGCGCGCATTGGCCAGCCGCGTGTCAGATGCAAAGCCGCTTTCGGACAGGCCAGATGCCGCGCGAAAGTTGATCTCGGCTTCGGTCAGGCGGGCGCGCGCTTCATCAAGGGCGGCATTGCGCACGCCGGGCGCAACTTCGCACAAGGGGGCACCGGCCGCGACCTGCGCGCCGCGCCGCAGGGGTTCGGACGTGACCAGACCGGATGTTTCGGCGCGCACATCAACCTGACGCGCCGCTTCGGTGCGCCCGCGCAGCACAACCGTATTTTCGATTTCACGCGCCTGCGATGTCTGGACAACCACACGGATGCGCCCTTGCACAGGGGTGTCAGCGTCGTCTTGAACCGTGTCTTCCGTCACGACCCCCGCATAGCCCAGCAGCGCGTCGCGTTCCATCACAGCCAGATAAATAACCGTCATCACCAACAGCGCGGTGAGCAGTGGAAACAGACGCATGCCGATCACTCCGATCCGTAGAAAACACACTTGTGAATATACGCTGAACTACAGGGTTCAGATTAAACATCGCAACGACAAAGCACAAGTGATGTTTATTTGATTAACATACACAGCGCACAGAAGATTTCAACACTTGCGGCGCAGTGTTGCGCAGGGCTTGGCAATTCCCCCCGCTTCGCGGTATGAATGCACAGTTTTTGTCCAACGAGGTGCTGCGTGAGCAATCCTGACAGTTTCATTGATGAAGTCACCGAAGAACTGCGCCGGGACCGCATGACGGGCTACCTGCGGCGATATGGCTGGATCGCCGTTCTTGCGGTCGTGCTGATTGTCGGGGGGGCCGCGTGGAACGAATGGCGCAAGGCCAGCGACCGCGCATCGGCGCAGGCATTCGGGGATGCGGTTCTTGCCGCGCTGGAAAATGACGCGCCCGCCGACCGGATACAGGCGTTGGGGCAAATTGACACCACCGGCCCGCAAAACGGCGTCGTCAGCCTGCTTGGCGCGGGCGAGCTGTTTGAAAGTGACCGCCCCGCGGCACTTGCCGCGCTGCGCGCCGCATCGGAAGATAGCGCATTGACAGATGCCTATCGCCAACTGGCCGCGTTGAAATACGTTATTGCAGCGGGCAGCGATGTTCCCGCCGCAGAACGTGAGGCAATCTTGGCGGGCCTGTCACAGCCTGGCCGCCCCTTCCGGCCACTTGCACTGGAACAGACGGCGCTTTTGCAGTTGGAACAGGGCAATTCGGAAAGAAGCATTGAAATTCTGACGGACTTGTTGTCACAATCTGACGTGTCGGATGCGCTTGCACGCCGGGCGTCGCAACTAATCATTGCCTTGGGTGGTGATCCCACCGCAAACTGATAAAAGGGCCTGCCGCCCCCGCGGGCATTCATTCCAAACCGGCCTTTCGGACCAGATTTATAGGAGCGCATGGTGAAACTCTGGACATACGCGAGCATCCTTGCCCTTGGCACCCTAGTTGCCGCTTGTGATCGCGGGTTCATCCTTGAAGGGGAACGCTTCCCCTTGCGCGCGCCTTTTGCGGAAGGCGCGGGTGAAGCCCCGGTCAACCGGGCGGACCCTATCAGCCTGCCTGCCACCGCCAGCAACAGCGAATGGACCCACCGTCTGGGAACGCCCAGCACACGCATTGCCCATCCTGCCCTTGGCGGTAGCCTGCAACCTGTCTGGTCGGTGCCCATCGGTCAGGGCGAAGGGCGGCGCCAGAGAATCACTGCTGAACCCGTGGCCAGCGGCGGCCTGATTTACACGCTGGACAGCCACGCGCGGGTCACTGCCGTGACCACGCAGGGCGAAATTGCCTGGACACGCGACCTGACGCCCTCATTCACGCGCGACGGGGATGCGGCGTCTGGCGGGGGGCTGGCCGTGGCGAACGGCCAGCTTTATGTCACGTCGGCCTTCGGGGTTCTGGCGGCGCTGGACCTGCGCAGCGGCGCGGTGGCCTGGACCAAGACATTTGACGCGCCCTTGTCAGGGGCGCCCACAGTTGCCGGGGACCGCGTGTATGTCGTGGCATCCGACAGCACGGCATGGTCTATTGATGCAGCCACTGGCCAGACCGACTGGCACCTGACCGGCACGCCATCCCCGGCCAGCATGGTGGGCGGTGCCGCCCCGGCCATTGCGGGCAATCTGGTCCTGTTTCCCACACCTGCAGGCGAACTTATTGCCGCGCGCCGCGACACAGGCCAGACCATGTGGCGCACGGTAATTGCGGGCACGCGCGTCGGGGTGGCCTATGCCAAGGTCACAGATGTGACGGGCGACCCGGTTGTTCAGGGCGATCAGGTTTTCGTGGGCAACCAGTCGGGCCGCGTCATGGCCCTGAACACCCGCGACGGCAGCCGCACCTGGACCGCGGATGAAGCGGCCTATGGTCCGGTATGGCCAGTTGGCGGGTCCGTGTTCCTGATGTCGGACCGCAACCGCCTGATCCGGCTGGACAGCCGCACAGGGGACTTCATCTGGGCGCAGCCGCTGCCCCTGCATACAGAAACTCGCGAACGCCGCCGCGCGGAAATTTACGCCCATTACGGCCCGCTTCTGGCAGGCGGGCGCCTTGTCGTTGCGTCCAGTGACGGGCGCATCCGCTTGTTTGACCCCGCATCCGGGGCCATGAGCGGCGAAATTGAATTGCGCGGCGGCGCGGCCATCAGCCCCATCGTGGTGGGCGGCACGCTGTATGTCGTGTCGCGCGACGGGCAGCTGCACGCCTATCGCTAGACCCGAACAACACCGCCAGCCCTGCGGGACACTCCTGCAGGCCATGGCGTCCCGTTTTCCTGATGGCCCCTGTGCGGGGCCATCACGCTTTCCCCGGAGGGGCATATGAGCTTCACTCTTGCTATTGTCGGCAGGCCGAATGTTGGCAAATCGACCCTGTTCAACCGCCTGGTGGGCAAACGTCTGGCCTTGGTCGATGACCAGCCGGGTGTGACCCGTGACCTGCGCGAAGGGGCCGCCAAACTGGGCGATTTGCGCTTTACCGTGATCGACACCGCCGGTCTGGAGGAAGTCACCGATGACAGCCTTCAGGGCCGCATGCGCCGCCTGACCGAACGCGCAGTGGACATGGCCGATATCTGCCTGTTCATGGTGGATGCCCGCACCGGGATTACGCCCACTGACGAAATGTTTGCAGACATCCTGCGCAAACGCTCCAGCCATGTCATTCTGGCGGCCAACAAGGCCGAAGGACGGGCCACTGATGGCGGTGTGCTGGACGCCTACAGCCTTGGGCTGGGGGAACCCGTGCGCCTGTCTGCCGAACATGGCGAAGGGATGGACGAACTTTACCACATGCTGCGCCCGCTATCAGACGCCTTTGAGGAACGCGCAGAAGAAGACGCGCCCGAAACCGACCTTGATGTTGCAGATGATGACACCGACACCCCCGAAGATTTCACCCCAAGCGCCAAACGCCCCTTGCAGGTTGCTGTCATCGGGCGGCCCAATGCGGGCAAGTCGACGCTGATCAACAAGATCCTGGGCGAAGACCGCCTGCTGACAGGTCCCGAAGCGGGCATTACCCGCGATTCGATTTCCCTGTCGATGACATGGCTGGGCACACCCACGCGCATTTTCGACACGGCAGGCATGCGCAAGAAGGCGCGCGTGGTGGACAAGGTTGAAAAGCTGTCCGTCGCGGACGGGTTGCGCGCTGTGCGGTTTGCCGAAGTGGTGGTGGTGCTTCTGGACGCCGCGATTCCGTTTGAACAACAGGATTTGCGCATTGCCGATTTCGCGGAAACCGAAGGGCGGGCGGTGGTTGTCGCGGTCAATAAATGGGATCTGGAAGATGACAAGCAAGATAAGCTGAAAGCCCTGCGCACGGGGTTTGAAAAGCTGCTTCCCCAACTGAAAGGCGCACCGCTGGTCACCATTTCCGCCAAGACAGGCAAGGGGCTGGACCGCCTGCACGCGGCCGTGCTGCGCGCACATGAAGTGTGGAACCGCCGTGTGCCCACTGCCCGGTTGAACCTTTGGCTGGCCGCCATGGTCGAGGCCCACCCGCCCCCCGCACCGGGCGGGCGGCGCATCAAACTGCGCTATATGACACAGGCCAAAACCCGCCCACCGGGATTTGTGGTGATGTGTTCCAACCCCGAAGACCTGCCCGCAAGCTACAGCCGCTATCTGGTCAATGGCCTGCGCGACAGTTTCGACATGCCGGGCACGCCCATTCGTATGTTCATGCGGTCGCAATCTGACAAAAACCCGTATAAGGGCCGCAAGAAAGCGCCACCATCCAAGCTGCGCAAACACTTGCAGGGGCGCAAGGCAGACTGACCCGCAGGGTTATTGGCTTCTTAACCAATATGGGGCATGCTCAGCCTGTTCATAAAGGGGCATCGGGAATGAAGGCTGTGATGCGAAAACTGGGTGTCGGGCTGGTCGCGCTTTGGCTGTCCATCGCGCAGGGTCCCGCATTTGCGGATATGGCGCTTGATGCGCGCGTTGTCATGTCGGGCCATTCACTGACCGACCCCATCCCCGACATGCTGCGCCCCATGGTCCAAGCCACTGGCGGGCGCGGGGCGGTCATTGACCGCTCCACCATTCCCGGCAGCCCGATGGACTGGCGCTGGAACAACACTGCCCAACCCGTGGATGCCCGCAGCGCGATGGGAAATTACGACCTGCTGGTGCTGACCGAACGCGTGCCGTTGCTGAACACCATGGGGTATCACAATTCAGCGGATGAAGCGCTGAAATGGGCGCGCCATGCATGGGAAAACGGCGCGCGCACAGTGCTATATGCAACCTGGGTCACGCGCGACACAGGGCCGGGGTCAGGCGATGACACTTCGGAGGGGCATATTCCGTTTCGTGACCGGCTGCAGGTGGAACAGGCGCGCTGGCTGGAAATCCGCGACCATGTGAACCGCCACCGCCCAGATGGCATGCCCGAAATGGTCATGATTCCCGGCCCGCGCCTGATGACAGCGCTCTATGACGCCATTGCGGCGGGCACTGCGCCCGGACTGGCCAGCATGGATGCGCTGTTTCGGGATGATATTCATGTCAATGATCTTGGGGCCTATGTCATGGCCTTGGCGCATTATGCGGTTATTTACGGCCGCAGTCCGCTGGACGTGCCGCCAGGTTTGGGACGCACGCCCACGCCCGAACCGGAACTGGCGCGCTGGCTGCAACAGCTTGTTGCAGATGTGCTGGCGCAGGCCCCGGAAGCAAAGCCCGCTGGGGGGTAACCACGGTGCAAGACAGGGCACGGGGCATAAACTGTCGCAAAGCTGACCATATCGGGATTGGAACGTGACGCGCAAAAGTGGGACCCGGCTTTGCGCGCAAGAATACGCGGCCACCAACGGGTTGTGTGAGTCGCGTGAATGCCAATGAACGCGGACACACGTTAAACAGCGTCATTGATGGCGGCGTTATGGCCTGAAGCTGCCCTTCGCACTTGGACATAGCACGCGCTATCGGCGGGCCGGGGTTTGCCGATCCGGCGTTATAGGGGACGCACTTTATCCACGCGGCATATTCCTGACATCAAACGCTTGGCACGCCTTCAGGTCATCGGCAGGCCGCGGGACGGCCCGCCGATGGCGCGGCGGCCTGCGGCCTTGATTCCGCGCCGGGGCATTCCCAATGTCCGCAAAAGGACAGTTCCGTCTGCCAAAGGCGTGTTTGCCCCCCAGGCCATTGGCAAAAGCTACTGCCCCGCCGGACCAATCTGCCCAACGGGGCCAAGCGCCCCGGTCTGCGCACGCTGCATCAGCAGATGGTCCAGCAAAACGCATGCCATCATCGCCTCACCCACAGGGACGGCGCGAATGCCCACACAAGGGTCATGACGCCCCTTGGTGACCACATCTGTGGGGTCGCCCGTGCGCGTGACAGATGCGCGCGGCGTGTGGATGGACGATGTGGGCTTCACCGCAAATCGCACGACAATATCCTGCCCGGTCGATATTCCGCCCAGAATGCCACCCGCCTTGTTGGACCGGTAGCGCGGCCCGTCTGGCCCCATTTCGATTTCATCGGCATTTTCAACGCCGGTCAAGGTGGCGGCCCCCATGCCTGCGCCGATTTCCACGCCCTTGACCGCGTTGATGGACATCATCGCTGCCGCCAGTTCAGTGTCCAGCTTGGCATAGATCGGCGCGCCCAGCCCTGCCGGTGCCCCTGTGGCCACCACTTCCACGACTGCGCCCACAGAATTGCCGTCCTTACGGATCTGGTCCAGCGCCTGCGCCCAGTCCTGCGCGGCCTGCGCGTCGGGCACCCAGAAGGGGTTGCGCGCAATTTCAGCCAGATCGAACCGCGCGCGGTCAATCACATGCGGCCCCATCTGCACCATATATCCCGCAATGGTCAGCCCCGGCACCAATGCCGCCAGCGCGGCCCGCGCCACACCGCCCGCCGCCACCCGCGCTGCCGTTTCGCGCGCCGAGGACCGCCCGCCCCCGCGCGGGTCGCGCAGCCCATATTTCTGGAAATAGGTGATATCGGCATGGCCGGGGCGGAAAGTGTCAAGGATATTGCCGTAATCCTTGGACCGCTGGTCCACATTGCGGATCATCAGTTGAATGGGCGTGCCGGTGGTGTGCCCGTCATAGACGCCTGAAAGAATCTCCACCTCATCAGGTTCGCGCCGCTGCGTTGTGTGGCGGCTTTGGCCGGGTTTGCGTTTGTCCAGCCAGTGCTGCAACATGGCGGCATCCAGCGCCACGCCGGGGGGGCAGCCGTCCACAGTGGCCCCAAGGGCGGGACCATGGCTTTCGCCCCAGGTTGTCACACGGAACAGATGGCCAAAACTGTTATAGCTCATGGGCGGCACTCCTTTGGGGAAACCCTTAGCGGGAAGGCGCGCAAGGCTCAAGCACTGCCCTTGCCCGATGGGGCGAAAACCCCTAAGTGATGTCATACCTCGGGGGGCTTGCTTGCAAGCTGAGATGCGACATGCGCGGACCCGTTGAACCTGAACCGGTTAACACCGGCGGAGGGAAGGTGCGGGTTTGCCCCCCGTTTCAATCCTCGCCCGTCGTGACAACAGGAGAGTGAACGAATGGCACGTTTCCATTTCGCGGCAGTTGCTGTTCTGGCCATGACAGCCCCCGCGCAGGCCGACACATTGACTGTTCTGGCGCCTGACTATTTCGGGTCCAGCTGGGGACCGGGGCCTGCCATCAAGCAAGGGTTCGAGGCCCGCTGTGATTGTACGCTGGAATATCGCACAGGCGACGTTCTGCCCCGCCTGATGCTGGAAGGGGCACGCCTGCAAGCCGATGTCGTCATGGGCCTTGGCACGGATGAAGTGCTGCGCGCGCGCCAATCGGGGCTGTTTGCCCCCCATGGGCAGGATCTGGCCCCGCTGACCGTGCCTGTTGACTGGAGCGATGACATATTCATCCCCTTCAACTGGTCCTATGCGGCCTTCGTCTATGACCGCACACGGCTGGAGAACCCGCCATCCAGTTTTGCCGAACTGATTGAACGTGATGATATTTCGGTCATCTGGCAAGACCCGCGGTCGTCGGGGGCGGGGCTTGCGCTGATGTTGTGGGTGGACCATCTGTATGGCGATGAGGCGCGCGCGATCTGGCAGAACCTGGCCGCCAAGACAGTCACCGTCACCGCCGGCTGGTCCGAGGCTTATGGCATGTTCACTGATGGCGAGGCCGACATGGTGCTCAGCTACACCACATCCCCCGCCTATCATATTGCCGAAGAAGATGACGACACCAAAGCCGCCGCCATTTTCGACGAAGGGCATTATTTCATTGCCGAAGCGGCGGGCGTTCTGGCAGGCGCGGCACAGCCCGACCTGGCGCGGCAGTTCATGGACTACATCCTGTCGCGGGACTTCCAGTCGATGATTGCGCTGGCAAACTGGTCCTACCCGTCGGCCTTGGCGCGCGATGACTGGCCGCAGGTGTTCCGCGATTTGCCGCTGCCCGAACAGGCCATTTTCCTGACCGAGGACATGGCCGATGACCGCCGCGCCCCCGCCCTTGCGCATTGGCTGGATGGCATGACGCGGTGACCCGCGACGCCGCCCGGTCCGCGCGACTGGTCACCTTGCTTGCGGGTGGGGCCGTGGCCGCGTGGCTGCTGGTGCTGAATTTCGGGGCCCTGGGGGCAGTTGCCCTGCGTGCCGAAGGGTTCAGCGCCTTGCGCGGCGCAGACTGGGCAGCGGTGCGGTTCACGCTGGTTCAGGCGGTATTATCGGCGGCCCTGTCGGTGGGGCTGGCCGTGCCCATTGCGCGCGCGCTGGCGCGGCGGCAGTTCAGGGGGCGGGGCGTGTTGATCACGCTGATGGGGGCACCGTTCATTCTGCCCACATTGGTGGCGGTGCTGGGGTTGCTGGCGGTGTTTGGCCGGTCCGGGATCATCAATCAGGGGCTGGACTGGGCAGGGCTGGCGCGGTTCAACATTTTCGGGCTGCATGGCGTTGTGCTGGCGCATGTGTTCTATAACCTGCCGCTGGCCACGCGCATTCTGTTGCAGGGCTGGGCCGCCATTCCCGCCGAACGGTTCCGGCTGGCCGCAAGCCTGGGTTTCACACCCCGCGACACGTTCCTCCACCTTGAAGCCCCCATGCTGCGCGCGCTTTTGCCCGGCGCGGCGCTGGTTATTTTCCTGATCTGCCTGACCAGTTTTTCAGTGGCCCTGACCATGGGCGGAGGGCCACGCGCCACGACTGTGGAACTGGCAATCTATCAGGCGTTCCGGTTTGACTATGACATGGGGCGCGCGGCAATGCTGGCGCTGGTGCAATTCGCAATTTGCGCTGTGGCGGGGGTGGTGGCGTGGCGCGTGGCCCTGCCGCAGGCACTGGGCGGGGGGCTGGACAGGCCAGTGCAACGGTTTGACACCGGCAGCGCAGGGTTGCGGCTGTGGGACAGCGCACTGATTGGGGCGGGGGCGCTGTTTTTGCTGGTGCCGCTTGGCATGATCAGCTTGCGGGGGGTGCCGTATGTCGCGGGCCTGCCCCCCGAAATATGGCACGCGGCGGGCCGGTCGCTGAGTGTGGCGCTGGGGGCCACGGGCGTGACATTGGCCATGACGCTGGCCTTGGCGCATGCGGTGGTTGCCCTGCGCGCGGGCGCAGTGCTGGAATGGTTGGGGCTGGCCGCGCTGGCCGCATCGCCGCTGGTCATCGGAACGGGGTTGTTCTTGCTGATCCAGCCCTTGGCCAACCCGCGCGATTTCGCGCTTCTGGTCACGATGCTGGTGAATGCGGGAATGGCAATGCCCTTCGCGTTGCGGCTGATTCTGCCCGCGCTGCGCGACACAGTGGCAACGCATGGCAGGCTGTGCGATGCGCTGGGGCTGCATGGCGTGGCGCGGTTGCGTATTGTCACCCTGCCCCGCCTGCGCCGCCCGTTGGGGTTTGCAGCAGGGTTGACGGCGGCACTTTCGATGGGGGATCTGGGCGTCATCATGCTGTTTGCCGAACGCGAAGGCGCGACCCTGCCCATGCAGCTGTATCGCTTGATGAGTGCCTACCGCCTGGATGACGCCGCAGGCGCCGCGCTGGTCTTGCTGGGGGCCAGCCTTGCGTTGTTTTGGGTTTTTGACACATGGGGGCGCCGCCATGCTGGCACTTGACACCGTGACAGTGCGACAAGACGATTTCACGCTGACGGCCGATCTGCGCCTTGATGCAGGCACGCGAACCGCCGTGATTGGCCCTTCGGGGGCGGGGAAATCTACCTTGCTGGGGGCCATCGCGGGGTTTGTGCCCATCGCATCGGGGCGGGTCACATGGAATGGGCAGGACATGACCGCGCACGCCCCGTCGCGCAGGCCCATCTCGACGTTGTTTCAGGATAACAACCTGTTTGCGCATCTGACTGTGTTTGCCAATGTCGCGCTGGGGCTGAAGCCGTCACTGCGGGTCAGCGCGCGCGAACAGGAACAAATTAACGCAGTGCTGGCGCGTGTGGGCTTGGCGGGCTTTGGGGCGCGCAAGCCTGCGCAACTGTCGGGCGGGCAACAAGGGCGCGTGGCGCTGGCGCGGGTTCTGCTGCGCGCGCGCCCGCTTTTGGTGCTGGACGAACCCTTTGCCGCGCTTGGCCCCGCCCTGAAGGCCGAAATGCTGGCGCTTGTCGCCGATATATGCGCGCAAACCAACGCCACGCTGTTGATGGTCACCCATGACGTGGGCGATGCGCGGGCCATTGCCGAACAGACCATTCTGGTGGCCGACGGGCAGGCCAACGGCCCTTTTCCCACAGCGGACCTGCTGGACAACCCGCCACCGGCACTGCGCGCCTATCTGGGATAGTCGCGCCAGACCATCGCGGGGCGCGCGCGCGGGCCTGTGGCTAGATTTTCCCGCGTTGTGCAAAAATGCGCTGGCGCATTGTTTCGGACGCGGCAAGCTGGGCCTGCGCCGAAAGGTCCACAGACCAGTTGGCCAAATCCCGCGATCCGTCCATCCGGTCCAGCGCCTGCGGCAATGTGATGTCGTAGGCCTTCGCACGCGCAAGCGCGTCCTTGACCAGATTTTGCGCATCAGGGCGGGGCATATGGGCGGCCAGTGCGAAACTTGCGGCTTCGGCCAATGCGGCACCATGCCCGGCGTCAAGCTGCGCAGCCATGCGCGCGGGGTCTGCCGTCAGGCTGGTGATCAGGTCCAGCGCGTGGCGCAACGCTGCTGCAGTGGCAACGCCCATTTGCGGCAAGGCCAGCCATTCCAGCGCCCAGGCTGCCCCGTCGCGTTCTTCCAGCGGGCTGGCCGCGCCGGTCAGGGCCGGTTGCAAACAGGCCGTCCAACCGGCCAGGGTGATGATGGCTTCGGCCCCGACAGGGTTGGACTTTTGCGGCATGGTGGATGATCCGCCGCCAGTGCCTGCGCGGGCTTCCGCTATTTCGGACCGGCCAAGGGTGACCAGATCGCGCGCCGCTTTTGCCAGCGCGGCCGAAACGCCCGCCAGCCAGCCCCCAAGCCCCATGATGGCCATGCGGTCCGTATGCCAGCAAGGCGCATCTGCCAGACCCAGTTCGCGCGCCAGTTCCGCAGACAGCGCCGCGCCATGCGTGCCCACAGCGCTGGCAGACCCTGATGCGCCGCCGAACTGCACACGCAGCAGCCGCGCGCGCATGTCCGGCAAGGCCGCTTCCAGCGCCATCAACGGTTGCGCCCAAGTGGCGATACGCAGTCCAAAACTGATAGGTGTCGCCACCTGACTGCGCGTGCGCCCCGCCATCAGCGTATCAGAATGGGCATCACTGGCCTGGCGCAGCGCGTCCAGCAGTTGCCCAACCCGCGCGGCCAGCATGTCCAGCATGTCGCGCCATTGCAGCACATGCGCGCAATCGACAATATCCTGACTGGTCGCACCCCAGTGCAAGAACTGCCCGTCCGGCCCCAGCCCTGCCTGCAACTGCTTGACCAGTGCGGGCACCGGCACACCGGCTGCCGCAGTGCCCATGCCCAATATGCACGGGTCGACATGGGTGTGCGCCAACGCGTCCGACAGCCGCGCGGCCACGTCCGGCGGGATAAGCCCGACCGCACCGCAAGCACGCGCAAGCGCGGCTTCCACCGTGACCATATGTGCGACAAAGCGCGCCTCTGACAGGATGTCTGCGGCCTGCGCGTCGCCCATCAAGGGGCCAAGAACTGCGCTGTCAAACGGGCTGGGGGTCATGTGCGCAAGGGCAGGTTCAGGATGTCGCGCGCCTGTTGCCATGTGGCCACCGGACGATCATATTTCGCGCATAACGCCGCAGTCCGCGACACCAGCGCCGCATTGGACGGGGCAAGGCGGTTTCGGTCCAGCCGAACGTTGTCTTCCAGTCCGGTGCGGGTATGGCCACCGCGCGCAATGGCCCATTCATTGACCACAATCTGGTTGGGACCAATGCCCGCCGCACACCACAGCGCATCGGGCGCAAAGCGTTTCAGCGTTTCGATATAGATGTCCAGAATACGTTCATCCGCGATCATGGCGTTTTTCACACCCATAACGAATTGAACATAGAGCGGATGCTTCAACCGCCCGTCGCCTGCCATTTTCGCGGCCTGAATGATATGTGACAGGTCAAATGCCTCAATCTCGGGCATGACGTCATATTTCAGCATTTCAGACGCCAGCCAATCCACCAGATCGGGCGGGTTTTCATACACACGCGTGGGAAAATTGTTCGACCCAACGGACAGCGACGCCATGTCGGGGCGCAGGGGCAACATGCCGCCGCGCGCCTGCCCCGCCCCCGAACGCCCGCCCGTGGACAACTGGATAATCATGCCCGGGCAGTGCTTTTCCAGCCCTTCTTTCAGGCGTGCGAATTTTTCGGGGTCTGATGACGGGGTTTCATCATCGTTGCGCACATGGCAATGCGCGATGGTCGCACCCGCTTCAAACGCTTCTTGCGTGCTTTCGACCTGTTCGGAAATCGTCACAGGCACCGCAGGGTTGGCGGCCTTGGTGGGCACCGAGCCGGTGATGGCCACAGCGATGATGCAAGGGTTTGTCATGGCGGCTATTGTCCTTTTCGCATGCGGCAGTCTTGCCCCCCGCCCGCGGCCCAGCAGGACACGGGCGGGGGGCGTGTTTCATCACATGTCCAGAAACACGGTTTCGCCTGCGCCCTGCAAGCGGATATCAAACCGATATTGCCCCGGCCCGGTCTTTTTGGCAATCAGCGTGTCCACACGGGGGCGCTGTTCAATGCGCGCCAGAATGGGGTCTTTGGCGTTATCCTCATCTTCGAAATAGATGCGGGTTTGCAGCCCGATATTGATACCGCGCGCAACAATCCACAGCGCGATATGGGGCGCTTGCAGGGTTCCGTCACGGGTGGCAACAGGGCCGGGTTTGACTGTCCGCAGACAGAATTCACCAGTTTCCGCATCTGCCGCGAACCTGCAAAACCCCGACACATTGGGGTCGGCACCGGCCTGACCTGCGAATTTCCCCTGTGCGTCTGCCTGCCAGCTTTCGATCAGCGCGTCGCGCATGGCCCAGCCTGTCCCATCATAGACGGAGCCGGTAATCTCGATCACCTCGCCTTGTGCGCCGTCCGCAATGGGGCTTGTACCAAATTCCTCGTCGAAGGTTTCAGCGTTGCCCGCATAGGTGGGCATCATGCCGATATGCACATAGGGGCCAGCGGTCTGCGACGGGGTTTCCTGCAGCATGTCAAGTTTCTGAACCATGATTACATCCCCTCCGGTTTGTTCTCGAACATGCTTTGGCGGCGGCCACGCAGCACAATGTCGAATTTATAGGCCAGATAATCCAGCGGCTTGGACGCTGCCATATCCAGCGGGGCCACCAACCGGTCCAGTTGCGCACGGTTCTTGATGGTGGCGGCAATCGGGCAAAGCGGGATCAGCGGGTCCCCCTCGAAATACATCTGGGTGATCAGGCGCTGGCCAAAGCTGTGGCCGAAAACCGAAATGTGAATATGCATCGGCCGCCAATCATTCCCACGATTGGGCCAGGGATAGGCACCGGGGCGGATGGTCAGGAACTGGTAGCGCCCCTGCTCATCGGTCAGGGTGCGTCCGCAACCGCCAAAATTGGGGTCCAGCGGGGCCAGATAGCCGTCTTTTTTGTGGCGGTAGCGCCCGCCCGCGTTGGCTTGCCAGATTTCGACAAGCGTGTTGGGCACGGCACGCCCGTGTTCGTCCAGAACCCGCCCATACATCAGGATACGTTCGCCCACAGCCGGGGCCGCGCCGCGCGTCCAGTTCAGGATCAGGTTGTTGTCCAGCGCGCCAAACCGCCCATGCCCGAAAGCTGGGCCGGTTTCTTCCGACGGGGTTGAATCCAGCGACAAAAGCGGCAGGTTGGGGGACCGCGCCACGCTGGTCTTGTAGTCCGGATCATAGGGGTCGGGGTGTATTGCGCGGTTGCGCGGAATCAATGGTCCATCAAGCATTGTCTGCCGCCTCCATTTCGGCAAAGGTGGCTTTCGCCAGTTTTATCGCATGGTTTGCACGCGGAACGCCCGCATAGATTGCCACATGCTGGAACGCTTCCATCACATCGCGCGCGGTTGCGCCGGTTTGCGCAGTGGCGCGGATATGCATCGGTATTTCTTCAAAATTGCCAGTCGCGGCCAGCAATGCCAATGTCAGCATGGACCGTTCGCGGCGGGTTATTGCATCGGACGCCCAGACAGTGCCCCATGCGCCTTCGGTAATCAGCGTCTGGAAGGGCGTGTCCAGTTCCGTGCGGGCCGCTTCGGCGCGGTCGACATGGGCATCCCCCAAAACACTGCGGCGCACGGCCATTCCGGCCTCATAACGGTTTGTCATGCTATCTCCTTCAGGAAGGCTGTGATCAATGCGGCCACCTGCGCGGGCGATTCCACACAGGGCAGGTGCCCTGCCCCGTCAATCAGGTGGAAGGGCGCGTCCATCAGCGCGGCGGTGGCATGAACCAGGTCCGGCGGGGTTGCGCCGTCCTGGCTGCCAGCCATGGCCAGGGCGGGCAGGTCCAGCGCGCGGGTAGTTTCGGTCAGGTCCGCCCCTGCGATGGCCGCGCAACACCCCGCGTATCCCGCTTGCGTGGTTCGGCACAGCATATTGCGCCACAGCGCCAGTTCTGCGGGTTTGTCGCGGTGAAAGGCGGGCGCGAACCAGCGCGCCATGACCCCGTCAGCAAGGGGCGCAATGCCGTTTTCCTGCACGGCCTGAATGCGGTCTTGCCACATTTGCGCGGGGCCAATCCGCGCGGCAGTGTCCATCAGCACAATCGCGCGCACCAGATCAGGGCGCGCATGGGCCAGCCCCTGCGCAATCATCCCGCCAATGGACAGGCCGATGACAACCGCGTTGGCAACGCCCAACTGATCCAGAATTGCGGCGGCATCGGCCACCAGATCCTCCATGGCATAGGGGGCGGGCGGCGCGTCTGACAAGCCATGCCCGCGCTTGTCATAGCGGATCAGGCGCAGCCCGTCAGGCAACAGCGGCACGACAGCATCCCACACCCGTAAATCCGTGCCCAATGAATTGGCAAACACCACGGGCAAAGCATCGCGGGGACCATCATCATGGACATGCAGGGTGATGTTATTGTGAGTAACCGTTTTCATGCGCTCATTTTACACATCTGCGCGTCGGATAAAATTATAATTTTTGGCATAATTCATAACCCTTGGGTTATTTATGTATCAAACCAAGACCAACATGCCGAGCCGCTACTTGAAGATTTTTATTGCGAATGATTATCATTTACATATACTGCAGGCATACCGAAACCAATCAGGATTACCACATGCACCGCCCCGTTGCTTTTGCCACCACCCTTGCACTGGCCTTGGGCCTTGGGCCGCGCGCAATGGCAGAAGATGCCCCCTTGAACGTTCTGGCCACCATTGGAATGATCGCTGATGTGGCGCAAAATGTTGCAGGCCCTTGCGCCACAGTGTCCACGCTGATCGGTGCAGGCACCGACCCGCATGATTATTCAGCCACCCCGCGCGATGTGCAGGCGCTGGCAAGCGCGGAACTTATCTTCTATGTGGATGCCGCGCTGGAAGAACGGCTTGCAGGCGTGCTGCAGAATTTCGCGGACCGCACGCCCACCATCGGGCTGGTCGCAGCCACATTCGACAGCGCCGACCTTCTGGCGGACCCCGACGCGCCCGGAACGCTGGACCCCCATCTATGGATGGATGTCAGCCGCTGGATGAAGATTGCCCCGGTTATCGCAGATGAAATCACCCGTTTGCGGCCCGCCTGCCAACAGGGCATTCAGGACAATCTTGCGCAATATACAGCCCAGCTGGACGCCTTGCATGACTGGGTTGAAGAAACCATTGCGACCATACCAGTGCAACAGCGCATGCTGGTCACGGCACATGACGCCTTCGCCTATTATTCCAATGCTTACGGGATTGAAGCATCAGAAGCCATCGAAGGGCTAAGCACCACATCCGAGGCCAGCATAGGCGACATTCGGAATGTCGCGGCATTTGTGGTGGAAAACAGCGTGCCTGCGGTGTTTGTGGAAACCACGCTGAACCCGCGCACCATTGACGCCCTGATTGCAGAGGCGCAGTCGCTGGGCCATGATGTCACCCTTGGGGGGGCGCTGTATTCCGACGCGATGGGCGACGTCGGCACAGCCGAAGGCACTTATATCGGGATGATCCGACACAACACGGCCACCATCGCGCACGCCCTTGGCGGCACAGTGCCCCCGCTGCCGGACCTGTTGCGCGATTGGGCCGAAACATGGGATATGGCACAGTGATGTGCCTGTGCTATGTGCAATGGCGTTGCAGGCCACACCGGGCTGCAACACGCCGCCTTAGGAAAGACACGCAATGCGCGACGACAGCCTGCACGAACCCCAATTTGCCCTGCATGTCGAGGATCTGACTGTCAGCTACGGGGCAAACCCGGCACTGTGGGATATTGATCTTGATATTCCGCCGGGGGTGATGGCAGCCATCGTCGGGCCGAACGGGTCGGGCAAATCCACATTGCTGAAAACCGCGCTGGGGCTGGTGCGGCCTGTGGCGGGGCATGTGCGGTTTCTGGGCCGCCCGGTTGACCAGATGCGCGGCAAAATCGGCTATGTCCCTCAACGCCACAGCGTTGACTGGGATTTTCCGACAACCGCGCGCGATGTCGTGGAAATGGGGCTATACCGCAAGATTGGCTGGTTCCGCCGCCCCAAGGCCGCCGACCGCGCCCGCGCCATAGATGCATTGCGCGAATTGGGCATGCAGGATTACGCCGACCGCCAGATCAGCCAGCTTTCGGGCGGTCAACAACAGCGCGTGTTCATCGCCCGCGCGCTGGTGCAGGATGCCCCGATCCTGATCCTTGATGAACCCATGGCAGGCGTCGACGCCGCAACCGAGGCCGTGATCATCGACCTGCTGCACCGTCTGCGCGCCCAAGGGCGCACCATCATCGTGGTCCATCATGACCTGACCACCGTGCAAAGCTATTTTGACTGGCTGGTTATGATGCATGTGCGCATCATTGCCCAAGGGCCTGTGGCAGAAACCTATACCCCCGAAAACCTGCGCGCCACCTATGGCCGGCAACTTGCCATGATTGCACAGACAGGGGCACAGGAATGAGCGCGCTTCTGGCAAGCAGCATCGTGCAGACCGTGCTTGTGGGCGCAGCGCTTCTGGGGGCCATCAGTGGCATGCTGGGTGCGTTTGCCGTGTTGCGCCAGCAAAGCCTGTTGGGCGATGCACTAAGCCATGCCGCCCTGCCCGGTGTCTGCCTTGGGTTCCTTGTGGCGGGCGGGCGCGATCTGGGCAGCATACTGGCAGGCGCGTTTTTCACGGGCGCGCTGGCGGCCCTGGCCCTGCAAGTGATCGTGCGCCGCACCACGCTGAAAACCGATGCGGCGTTGGGCATTGTGCTAAGCGTCTTTTTCGCGGTGGGCGTTGTGGCGCTGACCTATATTCAGGGGCAAGGCGGGGCGGCATCATCGGGGTTGATGACCTTCCTGTTCGGGCAGGCCGCCGCCATCCTGCGCAGCGATCTGTGGATCATGGGCGCAGGCGGTTTGGCCGCGCTGGCGCTGGTGCTGGCCTTGTGGAAGGAATTCAAGCTGGTCAGTTTCGATGCGAATTTTGCCCGTGCCCAAGGGCTGCCCGTGGCATGGATCGAAGGGGCGCTGACGGTCATGGTGGCCTTTGCAATTGTCATCGGGCTGCAATTGGTGGGCGTGGTGCTGATGGTCGCGTTGCTGATTGCCCCTGCCGCAGCGGCACGGCAATGGACCAACGCGCTTGGCCCCATGGTGGTTCTGTCGGCCACGCTGGGGGCGCTGTCGGGCGCATTGGGCGCGCTGATCAGTGCATCGGCGCGCGGGCTGGCAACGGGGCCGGTTGTCGTGCTGATTGCCACGGCTTTTGTGCTGTTTTCCATGCTGGCGGCCCCACGGCGGGGCTTGGTCTGGCAGGCGCTGGCCGCACGCGCCATGCGCGCGCGCATCAGCGAAGGGCGCGTACTGACCGCCCTGCAAGGGTTGGCCCACGCCCATGGCGACGCTGCCTACAAGGCAGAACGCGGCATGCTGAACACCGCTTTGGGGGCTGCGCCCCACACCATGCGGATACAGGCACTGGAACGGCGCGGCCTGATCCAGCAAGTGACCCACCCGCCCGAAACAACCCCGCATTGGGAACTGACAAGGGCCGGCCATGCAGAAGCGCGCGCCCTGTCAGGCCGCGCGGCCGACAAGGACGGGACCTGTCATGATTGACGCCTATTTCGCGTCCATCCCCGCCATGATTCTGACAACCGGCATTCTGGTGGGGGCGTCCGGCGCACTGCTGGGCAGTTTCCTTGTGCTACGCGGCAATTCCATGCTGACCGACGCCATAAGCCATTCCATTGTTTTGGGAATTATCCTTGTGTGGCTGCTGACAGGCCATTTGACCGGCCCTTTGCAAATCCTTGGCGCTGCGGTCACGGGACTGGTGACTGTGGCCCTGTCAGAAGCGCTGGCACGGTCGGGGCTGGTCAGAATGGATGCCGCCATCGGGCTGATCTTTCCCGCATTGTTTGCCACAGGCGTGATCTTGATTTCCCTGAATGCGCGCAATGTTCATATTGATGTGGACACAGTGCTTCTGGGGGAAATCGGCTTTGTCTGGTTGCACACACTGTCAGTGGGGGGGCTGCAGGTTCCCGTCGCTGTGGCAACACTGGGGGCGGTTTTTGCGGTCAATCTGGCCTTCGTGCTGGCGTTCTGGAAGGAACTGAAACTGACCACATTCGATGCCGGACTGGCCGCCGCGCTGGGGCTGTTTCCGGGGGTGCTGCATTATGCGATTCTGACCCTGACCAGTGTTACCGCTGTGGCCGCGTTTGATGCGGTGGGCGCGGTGTTGTTCATCGCCTTTGTGATTGTGCCCCCGGCTACTGCCTATCTGCTGACGCGTCGGTTATGGCTTATGGTCGTGCTGGCAGTCGCGTTTTCAGTGCTGTCATGCGTGTCAGGGTATGGTCTGGCCGTGGCGTGGAATGTGTCCATCGGGGGCATGATGGCCGCGATGACCGGGCTTTGGTTTGTGCTGGCGTTGCTGCTGGCGCCGGGCCGTGGGGTGGTGTCACAGGCGCTGCACCGGTCGTCAGAACGGCTGGACCATGATTGCCGCACGCTGGTGGCCCATCTGTACACCCACCAGAACAGCCCCGACATGCCCGAAGAAAACACCCGCCGGGCCTTGACCGAGAATTTGCGCTGGCCCGAAAGCCGCGCCCGCGCTGCAATTCTGCGCGCGCTGGACCGCGACCTGATTGAACGGCGTGACGGGTTGCTGGCGTTGCGCCCCAAAGGGCAGGCCGTGGCAGAAAGTATATTCGCGCGCCATGACCGGCCACAGTTGAGGCTTGACTAATCCGACCTTTTTGATAAGTCTTTATGTGACGCCAAGCCAGCCAGCAGGTCAGCCCGGTATAAAGCAAATTTCGGCACACCCTGCCGACCTGTTTCGGGCGCTAGATATGACCATTGCCGCATCACAGATGTCCAAGGACACGCTGCAGCAGATTGCAGGCAATCGCGCCAGTTGCGCTGCGCGGTGCCGCGATGATGTGCTGAACCTGTTTTGTGACGCACCCTGCACCTGTCTGGCCGAACATGCCCCGCTGACGGACTGGCTGCTGTTCCAAAGCGCAGCTTGCACGCAAACCCAATGACAGACAGGACCATGCCCGACGCCCTGCATATTTGCCGCGCCCCGGATGCGGGCACTAGCGCAACCGATACAGACCTGCCATGCCATGATGCCGCCGCCCTGACAAATGGGGGCAC
Source organism: Roseinatronobacter sp. NSM (assembly GCF_052379845.1). Taxonomy (NCBI): domain Bacteria; kingdom Pseudomonadati; phylum Pseudomonadota; class Alphaproteobacteria; order Rhodobacterales; family Paracoccaceae; genus Roseinatronobacter; species Roseinatronobacter sp. NSM. The sequence goes on from NZ_JBQTCF010000010.1 coordinate 41,360, forward strand.
CACAGCGCATATCGCCCTTGATGGACAAATCTATACCCTGCGTATCACGCGCACCCGAAAGCTTATTCTAACCAAGTAACCCCAGCCAGTTGCCCCTATACAGGGCACCAGTCAGGACCCCGAACATGAGCAAGATTCCATCCCCGTGTATTGGCGTATGCAAATTCAAACGCGAAGGTCATTGCATCGGGTGTTCGATGACCAAGACACAGAAATCCATGTTCAAGAAGCTGAAAAAGGAAACGCACCAGATGGCCTTTGTGGACCTTCTGATGCATCAACAAAACGATCTTGGCAAATACCGCCATTGGCCCGACGCCTACCGCAAACGCTGCGCGAAGAAGGGCGTCAAACCCCCGCTATAGCAGCCTTCAGCCCAGATGGGCGCGCAGAAGCCATGCGAATTTTTCATGCACCTGCCCGCGCCCGATGGCCAGATCCTGCGTTATCAGGTCACCATGTTCTTCGGCAATCGCAGCGGCCCCTGCAAGGGTGGCGGCCAGTGTGTCCTGTGCCTTGGCCATTGTGTCGATCATCGCCTCGGCTGGCGCATGGCCGTCATGTTCGGCCACTTTGGACCGCTTCAGCATGATGGCAAGCTGCCCTTCGGCATGGCCACCAAGGGCTTTTACGCGTTCGGCCAGATCATCCTGCGCGGTGAAATGGTCCTCATAGATTTTCTGGAACATGTCATGCAGCGGACCAAAGGCCATGCCGGTCACATTCCAGTGGAAATTCTGCGCAAGCATGGTTGTTACGGCGGTTTCGGCCACGCATTGGTTCAATGCCTCGCAAATGGCTTCTTGTGCAGTTGGGGTCAATTGCTGTGCTGTCTGGGTCATAAGGAACCCTCCTGTCATTTTACAAATCATGGATTATGCAACACGGGACTGGCTTGCGACCCTGCTGGCTACCCGCTTGATCTGAAGATAAGCGAGGCATTGGCAGGTTTCAAGACTTTTTAGAAAGATTCTAAGACTTAGAGGTTTAATCGGGTTTGGGCCCGGCCAAGCGCTGCATCATCTGGGCGGCCAGCCACCCGACATGACGGCGCAGGTGCAAAGGCAGCCGTGCACGCAGCAAAAACGCCGTGCTGGCGCGGTCATCACGGGAAATGGCATCCATCAGCGCCAGAAGCCAGCTTTCATCGAAGGACCGTTCCGGTGCGCCAACGCGGTGGATAACCGGCCCATGCGACAGGCCCTGCACCAGAACCCGCAACAAGGCGTCTGCATAGGGTTGCGCGCCTTCATGCGGGGCGTTTTGCAACAGCGCGCAGGCTTCAAAGGGTTCAAGGCGCGCTTTCGCACGGCATTGGCGCATCAACACGCGCAGCAGCGTCAATGCCGCATGGTGTTTTTCGTGCTGCACGCCATGGTCTGGTGCAGGCTGTGCCGGTATGTGCTTTTGCAAACCCATCAATGCCCCCCTTCATTCCCGACTGATATAGTATGGAATGCCCCGCCTGACCAGAGGGGTCGCGCATCACCCATTCAGAAAACAGCACCTTCAGGCGCGGCGGCCAAGCTGCGCCACACCCAGAACCGACAGAACCCGCGCTTCAATATCGGGCGCATTCATGGCGGCTGCCGCATACATGTCATGGGGATTGGCCTGATCAATGAAGATGTCGGGCAACACCATGGAACGATATTTCAAGCCTGTATCGAACACGCCTTCTTCGGCCAGCAATTGCGCGACATGGCTGCCAAAACCGCCAATGGCCCCTTCTTCGATGGTGATCAGCGCTTCATGGTCTGCCGCAAGGCGCAAAATCAGGTCGCGGTCCAGCGGTTTGGCGAAACGCGCATCTGCAACAGTAGGGGTCACCCCCTTCGCGGCCAGCGCTTCGCAGGCCAGCAAAACTTCCGACAAGCGGGTGCCAAAGGACAGGATCGCTACGCGCGCCCCCTCGCGGATGATCCGGCCCTTGCCGATTTCCAGCACCTGTCCGCGTTCGGGCATCTCCACGCCGGTTCCTTCGCCGCGCGGAAAACGGAACGCGATTGGCCCGTCATCATGGGCGGCGGCAGTGGCGACCATATGCACCAGTTCGGCCTCATCCGCGGCGGCCATGACCACCATGCCGGGCAGGTTGGCCAGAAACGCCACGTCAAAACTGCCTGCATGGGTCGCGCCGTCGGCGCCCACCAGCCCCGCGCGGTCAATGGCAAACCGCACCGGCAGGCGCTGGATGGCCACATCATGGACCACCTGATCATAACCGCGCTGCAGGAATGTGGAATACATCGCGCAAAACGGTTTCATGCCCCCTGCCGCCAGCCCCGCGCAAAAGGTTACGCCATGCTGTTCGGCAATGGCCACATCGAACATGCGGTTCGGGAAGCGCTGCGCAAACAGGTCCAGCCCGGTGCCGTCAGGCATTGCGGCAGTAATTGCAACAATCCGGTCATCGCGGCGGGCTTCGGCAATCAGGGCTTCGGCAAACACCTTGGTGTAGCTTGGCGCATTTGACGCGGGCTTGTGCTGCTTGCCGGTTACCACATCGAACTTGGCACGCGCATGTCCACGATCAGCGGCCGCTTCGGCAGGGGCATAGCCCTTGCCCTTCTTGGTCAGAACATGAATCAGCATCGGTTCATCCGCACGCTCGCGCAATGTGCGCAGCACCCACAGCAACTGATCCAGATCATGGCCATCAATCGGGCCAAGGTAGTTGAAGCCCAACTCCTCGAACAGGGTGCCGCCAACAGTCATGTGTTTCAGCAGATCCTTGGCGCGCCGCGCCCCTTCCTGAAACGGCCCCGGCAGCAGGCTGAAGGCGTTTTTCATCGCGTGCTTGATGTCCTGCACCGGCTTTTCAGCATACAGCCGCGACAGGTAGCTGGACATCGCGCCAGTGGGGGGGGCAATCGACATTTCATTGTCGTTCAGGATGACAAACATGCGCCGCCCCAGATGGCCTGCGTTGTTCAGCGCTTCAAACGCCATGCCCGCACTGATGGACCCATCCCCGATAACGGCAATCGCATCGCCCAGCGCGGGATCAGGCGCGCCGCCCAGTTCGCGCGCCATGGTAAAGCCAAGTGCTGCTGAAATGCTGGTTGAACTATGCGCGGCCCCGAACGGGTCATAGGGCGATTCGGAGCGTTTGGTGAAGCCCGACAGCCCGTCTTTCTGGCGCAGGCTGCGCATGCGGTCGCGCCGCCCGGTCAGAATTTTATGCGGGTAGCATTGATGCGACACATCCCAGATCAGGCGGTCGCGGGGGGTGTCGAACACTGCGTGCAGGGCCACGGTCAATTCCACAACGCCAAGCCCCGCGCCCAAGTGCCCGCCGGTTTCAGACACGACTGCAATGGTTTCTGCGCGCAGCTCATCAGCAAGCTGGCGCAGGTCACGGTCGCTCATGCCCTTCAGGTCAGCGGGAGAGGTCACTTTATCCAGAAGCGGTGTCAGCGGCATGGCGGTTCCTTTTCCTGCGCGGCGCATTTCCCCAAGGCGCGGCCTTCAGGTTTGCCGAGCGATAGCGAATTGCGCGGCCTGTCGCAACATATCAGCCTGTGCGCCATAGGGGTCAAGGGCCGCTTGCGCCTGCGCGACAAGATCGCGCGCGCGCGCCCTTGCCCCGCCCAGCCCCAGCAGGGACACAAAAGTGGCCTTGCCCGCCGCTTCGTCCTTTTGCAGGCGCTTTCCTGCAAGGGCGGGGTCGCCCTCGACATCCAGAATGTCATCGGCAATCTGGAAGGCCAGACCCAACGCCCCCGCATAGGCAGCAAGCGGACCTGTATCGGCCCGCGCCATGCGCGCACCTGCGCAGGCGGACCATGTGATCAAGGCCCCCGTCTTGCCGGCCTGCAACTGCGTGATCTGGTTCAGCGTCAGGGGCGTGGCAGCGGTTTCGGCGGCAATGTCCAGTGCCTGCCCCAGAACCATACCCGATGCGCCCGCCGCATGGGCGAGAGTGGCCAGCAAATCCAGCCGCGCTTTCGGCGTCGGTGCCGCGTCATCGCGGGCCAGCAACCCAAACGCCAATGCCTGCAACGCATCGCCCACCAGAATGGCCGTGGCGTCGTCCCATTTCACATGCACTGTGGGCTGGCCCCGGCGCAGGCTGTCATCATCCATTGCGGGCAAATCATCATGCACCAGCGAATAGGCATGCACTGCCTCGATTGCGGCGGCGGCCTGAACGGCCATATCCGCCCCCACCCCGTGCAAGGCCGCGCTTTCCAGCACCAGAAACGCGCGCAGCTTCTTTCCACCCTGCGCGGCATAGGCCATGGCGTCGCGGATTGTGCTGGCAGGTTGGGCGGCTATTTCGGCCTGCAAGCGTGCCTCGGTCATGCTGGCAGCATCGGCCAACCGGACGGCAAAGCCTGTCATGCGGAAAAGGACTCCGTCCCCTCAGGGGTGCCGTTTTCGGACAAGCGGATCGCCTCAACACGCATTTGCGCGGCGTTCAGGCGTTCTTCGCATTGCTTCTTCAGCTTGGCGCCAGTTTCATACAGGGTGATTGACTGCTCCAGCGGCACGTCACCGCGTTCCAGCCGCGTGACAATATCTTCCAGCGCGCGCAGGGCTTCTTCAAAGCTCATTTCGGAAACGGGTTTATCGGTCATGCCTGCTGCTCCATCAAGACTGCCACATGCGCCGCGACTGACGCGGACAGCGCGGGCAGATCATACCCCCCCTCCAGCACCGACACCACCCGCCCATCGCAATGGCGCGCGGCAATGTCACACAGCGCCCCGGTGACCCACGCAAAATCCTGTTCCTGCAACGCAAGTTGCGCCAGCGGGTCATCCCGATGGGCATCAAACCCCGCCGAGATCAGCACAAGTTCGGGCGCGAAACGGTCAAGCTGCGGCAGCACGATATCTTCGTAAACCCGCCGGAAGGTCGCGCCATCCGTGCCCGGCGCCAGCGGCACATTGATGACGTTGCCATGCGCACCGCGTTCATCCGAGGCCCCAGTGCCGGGCCAAAGCGGCATCTGGTGGCTGGAAATGAACAGCGCGCGGGAGTCGTCCCATAACAGGTCTTGTGTGCCATTGCCGTGATGCACATCGAAATCCACGACCGCGACACGCGACAGGCCGTGCTGTTCCATCGCATGACGCGCGGCTATGGCAACAGTGCCGAACAGGCAAAACCCCATTGGCGTGGCGGTTTCTGCGTGGTGGCCAGGTGGGCGCATACCCACAAACGCATTGCGCACATCGCCGCGCAGCACCATGTCCACGCCCGCACAGGCCCCGCCCGCTGCGCGCAATGCCGCGTTCAGCGACCCGTTCGACACATGCGTGTCAGCGTCCAGCTGGTATATGCCCGCCGCAGGAATGGCGCGGCGGATACGGTCCAGATAGGCTTCGGGGTGGCAGCGCAGCACCTGCGCATCGCTGGCCAGCGGCGCGTCATGGCGCACAAGCGCCGCAAAGTCTGCGCCGGCAAGTGCGGCTTCAATCGCGGCCATGCGCGCCACCTGTTCAGGGTGACCGGCGGGTGTCTGGTGCAGTTGCGCATCAGGATGGGTGATATATGCTGTCGTCATGGGCGAAAGCTAGACGATTGCCCGCCAAGGGGAAAGAGTGATTTTGCACTGCAACAGCGCTTGTCCCGCCTGCGTGTCAGTGGCACCTTGGGGGAAACCGCGCCCACGGGCTAACTACAGGAAGGCAGATCGCAGGCAATGACAGACACCCCCGGCATCCTGACGCCCCCGCAGCATGCACACCGCAGCTTCACCGACCCCGAACAGGCCGTGGCCTGCCTTGAGGCACTTTATGGCGAAGCGCTTGATTTTCTGGTGCAAGGGTTCAACCAAACGGCCCGCGGCCAAGGCAGTGACCGCAGATATCGCGCCTTCTACCCTGAAATCCGGCTGGTGACCACGCGCTTTGACCGCATCGATTCCCGCCTGAGTTTTGGCCATGTCGCCGAACCCGGCACCTATTCCACAACAGTGACCCGCCCCGACCTGTTCCGCCATTACCTGAAACAGCAAATCGGCTTGCTGATGCGCAACCACAATGTGCCCGTCAGTATTGGCCCGTCAGACACCCCCATTCCGCTGCATTTCGCCATGGCAGGGCGCGGGGATGTGGTGCTGCCGGAAAACGGCGAAATGACACTTTCATTGCGCGATATGTTTGACGTGCCGGACCTGTCGACCACCAATGATGACATTGTGAATGGCGACCGCGTTGCCAATGCCGACGGGTCACACCCGCTGGCCTTGTTTACCGCCCAGCGCGTGGATTATTCACTGGCGCGCCTTGCGCATTACACGGCCACGGCGCCCGAACATTTCCAGAACCATATCCTGTTTACCAACTACCAATTCTATGTCGATGAATTCGAAGCCTTTGCCCGCGCGCAATTGCGCGACCCCGACAGCGGCTACACTGCCTTCATTGCGCCCGGCAATGTGGAACTGACCGACCCTGACAGCGACATACCCGCTTTGGCGCGGCTGCCGCAAATGCCCACCTACCACCTGAAACGCAAGCATGGCGCGGGCATCACGCTGGTCAATATCGGGGTTGGCCCGTCGAATGCGAAAACCGCGACCGACCATATTGCCGTTTTGCGCCCGCATGCATGGCTTATGGTGGGCCATTGCGCGGGCCTGCGCAATTCGCAGGCGCTGGGGGATTTTGTGCTGGCACATGCCTATTTGCGCGAAGACAACGTGCTTGACGCCGATTTGCCCGTCTGGGTGCCCATTCCCGCGCTGGCCGAAATCCAGATCGCGCTGCAAGACGCTGTGGCAGAGATTACGCAACTGGACGGCTATGCGCTGAAGCAGATCATGCGCACCGGCACAGTGGCCACAATCGACAACCGCAACTGGGAATTGCGCGACCAGTCCGGCCCGGTCCAGCGCCTGTCACAATCGCGCGCAATCGGACTGGACATGGAAAGCGCGACCATCGCCGCCAATGGCTTTCGCTTTCGGGTGCCATACGGAACCTTGCTATGTGTATCAGACAAACCATTGCATGGGGAACTGAAGCTGCCGGGCATGGCGTCGGACTTCTACAAGACGCAGGTGGCGCGACATTTGCGCATTGGCATCCGCGCCATGGAGTCGTTGCGCGACATGCCACTGGAACGAATTCACAGCCGCAAATTGCGCAGTTTCAACGAAACGGCCTTTCTCTGACCGGCGAATTTAGGCCATTCCGCATGAAAGGCCGTTTTTTATTGCCCTTTGGTGATTGTCAGCAGGCGCAATCTCGGGCTAGATGCGCAGCGAAAATACCAAGCGTTCGGACCATCCGCGCCACGCACTCAATATCAGGAGAGTAAGATGACAACCAAACCGATGACCAAAACCCAGCTCGTCGCCGCACTTGCAGAAGAAATGGGCGCCGACAAGAAAACTGCATCGGCAGCCATTGATGCTGTATCTGCAGTTGTCCTGCGGGAGGTCGCGGCAGGTGGTGCAGTTACGCTGCCAGGGATTGGCAAAATCATGTGCCGTGCGCGCCCTGAACGTCAGGTCCGCAACCCGGCAACTGGCGAAACCATGACCAAACCCGCCGACAAGGCCGTGAAGGTCACAGTGGCAAAAGCCCTGAAAGACGCTGTCAACGGCTGACGCCCGGCGCTTGAAGATTGCCCCTATCCGGGCGGGCACCCCGGCCCGGATAGGCGACATATGACCAGCACCGCCCCTGACAGGGCAGCGTGCAAACCCGCCCCCCCGATTCAGCTTCGGTTCAAACGACCAGCGCGCCCGCCGCGCCGCTTGGCTATCAGCGCCTTGCGCGACGGCAGGTCCGTCATAATGGCCTGACGCGCCTGCGGTTCCATCCGGGACCACATTGTAATTTCATCAATGGACCGCAAACATCCAGTGCACAAACGCGCTTCAGGATGAATGACGCATATGTTGATGCAGGGGCTTTCAATCTCGTTGCGCGTCCAGACAGTGTCGTTCATGTGAATGTGCCTTTGGGGGAACCACTATCTGGCGCAAGATAATCGCGCGACAGGCGCGGACCAGTGCGCGCATGCCTGTGTGTCATATGGCCCGCCGCAGCACGGCCAGCCGGTCCAGCGCCCCTTGCAAGATGACGCCAGCCGCCACATGGTCAATCACCTCGGCGCGGCGACGGCGCGATGTGTCGGCTTCCAGCAGCGCGCGTTCTGCCGCAACTGTGGACAGCCGTTCATCCCAGAACCCGATGGGCAGGTCCGTCAGGGCCGACAGGTTGCGGGCAAACGCGCGGGTGGACTGGCAGCGCGGCCCCTCGGACCCGTCCATATTGCGCGGCAGTCCCAGCACCAGACCGCCCAAGTCGCGCCCCGCCGCAATGTCCAGCAGCGCTTGCGCGTCCAGCCCGAATTTGCGCCGCCGGATGGTCTGCAGCGGGCTTGCCACCGACAGCATGCGGTCGGACACCGCAACCCCGATGGTTTTTTCCCCCAGATCCAGCCCCGCCACGGCCTGACGCGCGGGCAATGCGGCCACGAAGGCATCAAAATCGCTGAACACGGCCATTACGGCGCCCCTGTCGACAGGCCAATATCTGCCGCAACCCGGTTGATCAGCGCCAGATCTTCGGCCCGGGCGGCAAACACAGTGCGCGCTTCTTGCAAGATGGCGGTCGCCTGCTCGCGCCGGTCCAGCACCGCCAGCGCGCGCACCAGTTGCGCCCAGTCTTCTGCGGTGCCCCCGTCATTGGCCAGCCGCGCCGACAGGGATGCGACCATGTCTTCGATCATCGCGGCGCGGTCCTCGCCGCTCATCTCCATGGCGGCGTCAATATCGGCAGCACTTGGGCCGCTTGCTGATGCGGGTGCGGGGCGCGGCGGCAGTTGATAGCGTGGCTCGCCCGATATCTGCGCCAGTTCCGGCAGGGCGGCGCGAATTTCCGGCATCCAGGGCGCATCGCCTGCGCTTTGGTCATGCAGCCTGCGCCACACCCGGAAGGTCAGGTCGGGGCGGCCCGTCTGCATATACATCCGGCCTGTATAATACAGCGCCACACCATTGGTCGGGTCGCGCCGCAAAATCTGTTCAATCACGCCCTCTGCCTCGGGGGACACCATGCCGCCCGCCGCCAGCACCATCAGGTCCAGCAAAAACGCATGGTCCTGCACCTCGGCCTCGTCGCCGCGCAACGCGACCACCCGCGACTGGGCCACTGCCGCCGCCGAAAAATTGCCCAGACGCGATTCGTTTTGCGCCAGCAGGATATGCCCGCGCAAATCATCAGGGCGGCTGGCCAGTGCGGCGCGCAATTGCGCGACCATGGGTTCCAGCTCGGCGCGGTCGTCAAATTCCGGCGCGTCGGGCTGCAGCTGCGCGAACTCCGCTTCCAACTGCGCCTGTGCGGGGCGTGTGGCACGGGCATTGGCCGCATCCGCGTGGCGCTGCGCCAAGGGCTGGTCGGGGTAATCCACCGCGCCCAAATGCAGATACAACGCCCCCGCGCCCCCCAATAGCGCAGCAATCACACCCACCATGACCCAGCGCGCCGCCCTCGATGACGCAACACCCACGCTGCGCCCGCCCTTGTCCAGGTCCAGAACGCGGCGCTGGATTTCCAGCCGCAGGCGCTCGGCCTCGGTCGGGGCCAATGTGCCGCGCGTCAGGTCGCGGTCCACTTCGCGCAACTGGTCGCGGTAGACCCGCATCGCGCGTTCTGTGCCATCTGCCGCATCCCCCATGCGCGCCCGCGACACCGCGCGCAACAACACCGCCCCCACCATAACCACTATGACGACGAATCCCGCGATCTGGCCGATGCTTGCCATAAGGCCCCCTTTGGTAACTGCACATGCGCGCTGCCCCGTCATAACCACAACACCGCTGCGGAAAAAGGGCCAAACCCGCCCCATAGGCCCCCAAAGCCCGGAATCGCGGCACTTGGTCGCAAATTCCGGCCCCTGCACGATTCGGGGTGCCCGCCACAACAGGCGCAGCGTCGCTGCCCCCCCCCGCCCTGCGCCCGCTTGCAACCACCGCGCACAAAGGGCCACGGCGGGACAGTTTATAGTGTATTAAAACAAGGTTACCGCCCCCGCACGCCCTGCCCGCCCTTCGGCGAATTCCCGCCGCACCCCCCAAGGCGTGGCAAAACTGCACCATTTTTCGGGGCATGGCGGGGGGGGCATGCGCTTTGGCTTGAATTGCAGGGGCAAAAGTCAGAAACAGGCTCAGACCTTGCCTGAGTGGTAAGGCGAGGAACTCCTTAGACAACGAGGGAAAAACAAATGAAAAAGCTTCTTCTTGCTTCGACCGCTCTGGTCATGACAGCAGGCGCAGCCGCTGCACAAGTCAACATGTCCGGTGCTGCCCGCATGGGTATTGCATATGACAATGGCATCGAAGCGCGCAACGCAGCTGGTACCGCAAACCAGAACACGGCGAAACTGCAGTTCACCAGCCGTATCCGCGTGACCTTCTCCATGTCCGGCGAAACCGATTCCGGTCTGGCATTCGGTGCAAGCATCCGCGGCGACCAATTCGCTGCAGGCAACGCTGGTAACGAGTCCATGACCGGTGGTACCGTGTTCATCGATGGCGCTTTTGGCCGTCTGACATTCGGTGACACTGCAGGTGCTGCACGCGCTGCTGTTGGTGACCTGTATGGCGTTGGTCTGACCGGCATCGGCGACCTGAACGAGATGGCCTATCTGGACCGTCGCCAGTCCGTTGGCGCTGGCACAGGTATCAACCGTCGCACCGCAGTTCTGTATCAATACAACGTTGATTCCTTCACCTTCTATGCGTCGCTGGGTCAACAGCGTCGTCTGGATGAAACAGCCGTTCGTCCTGGCACTGCACTGTTCCCAGGCACATTGGGCGCAGGTCAGCGCATCACCGACGAACTGGCTGCAATTGGTGTGAAATACACCATCGACGGGTTCACCATTTCGGCTGGTTATGAAATGGCGAAGGCTGAATTCAAAGACACCGTCACACCTGCAAACAACGCCAAAGCTGATGCAAACCACATCATCATCGGTGCTGAATACGCGATGGACAACTTCAAGGTCAAAGCAATCGCTGGCCGCGTTGGTGGCGATCTGGGCACCACACTGGCAAACACAGCTGGTCTGCGTCGCAACCAGTATGGTCTGTCGGTTTCGGGTGACTTCGACGCAACCACCGTCACCGCGTTCATCAACCGTAACTTCGAAACCACCAACTACGGTATTGGCGCAAGCTACGATCTGGGCGGCGGCGCATCGCTGGTTGGCGGCATCAGCCGTCGTGGTTCGAACACCACCACCGGTACTGACAACCGCACACGCGCAGACATGGGTCTGAACTTCAGCTTCTGATCTTAATCGATCACAGCTTACGGGAAAGAGCGGGCATTTGCCCGCTCTTTTCTTTTTTACCGCTTTGCTGTTCAATTTCCCCCGCTATCTCTGGTATACTTCGCGCAAGAAAAACCGCATAAAGGCAGCGCAGCATGACAGGGCACGTCCACAGAATTTTCCACACCCCCCGTTCCGCACTGGCCGCTGCCCTTTTGGGCGTGGTCCTTCTGGCAGGGTGCGAAACCACATCTGCGGTGTTTGACGGCATTGGCGGGGTTTTCATGGGCGCAGGCCATGATGTGCGCCGCGTCAGCGGCCGCTGAATGCGCGCGCGGGCTGTCATAACGCTGGCCCTGTTGGGCGCCGCATTGGCCACCCCCGCCATGGCGCAACAGCGCGACTGGCGCGAAAACCCCGGCTTGCAGATTTCCGGTGATGCCCGCATGGGCGTTATCTGGACCGACCGCCCCGACACCCCCAATACCAGCCGCGCGCAATTTGTCAGCCGCGCAAGGGTCAAGTTCCGGTTCAGCGCGCAAACTGATGGCGGCACGCGCTTCGGCTTCGGGTTTGATGCGGACGCCCCCGACAAACGCCCGCGTGGGCACCATGTTTTCTTTGGCAATTAGCACAGGCGCGGCCCATGTCCCTTGATGAAATCACCACCCGCATTTCCCGCGCCGCCCGCGCCCATGGCCGTGACGCGGCCGCAATCCGGCTGATTGCCGTGTCCAAGGAACAACCCGCTGACCGCGTTTTGCCCGTGCTGCGTGCCGGTCACCGCCTGTTCGGGGAAAACCGGGTGCAGGAAGCGGCGGGAAAATGGCCTGACTGGCGCGCGGAATTCGGGCCGCTGGACGTGCATTTGCTGGGCCCGCTGCAAAGCAACAAGGCCCGCGCCGCGATGGAGCTGTTTCAGGCCATTCATTCACTGGACCGCCCCAAACTGGCGCAAACCCTGGCGCGGCTGGCGCAGGACATGGGCACTTGTCCTGACCTGTTCGTGCAGGTCAACACCGGCGCCGAACCCCAGAAGGCCGGTGTTTTGCCAGACGATGCCGATGATTTCATCGCGCAATGCCGCGCGCTGGACCTGCCGGTGGTGGGGTTGATGTGCATCCCCCCCGTGGACGAAGACCCGGCAGCGCATTTTGACGCACTGGCGCAAATGGCCGCGCGCAACGGTCTGGAAAGCCTGTCCATGGGTATGAGCGACGATTTTGAAACCGCCATCGCGCATGGGGCCACCCATGTGCGTGTGGGGTCCGCCATATTCGGCGCGCGCAAGTAGCGGCGCGCAGGCCCGCGGCAGATCAACGCCTGTGCTGCTGCCCCCATAGCGCATTGTGCCCCGACGCAAAACCCGCGTCCCGCTACTGGCCCCACGCAGTTTGTGTCAGGCGATGACGGTGCAATTGCGCCCCTTGTCCTTGGCCAGATACAGCGCCTGATCGGCCGCTTTCAACACATCTTCCAAGCTGCGCCCCTGTGCGGGGAACGTGGCCACGCCTGCGGAAACCGTCACCTCTGGCAGGTCGACACCTGCATTTGACAGGCGCAATGCCTGAAGGGCCGTGCGAATACGGTCCGCCAGCGCCGCCGCTTCGGCGGCGGGCATGTCGGGGCACAGCATCACAAATTCCTCCCCGCCAAGGCGGCAGGGATGGCTTTGGCCTGTCGCGGCACCGGCCAGTATATCGCCCACCTCGCGCAGGACCAGATCGCCCGCATCATGCCCGAAGCGGTCGTTGAACGCCTTGAAATGGTCAACATCCAGCATGATAAGGCCAATTTCGCGCCCCTCACGCTCGGCCAAGGAAAAATCGCGCAAGGCGCGGTCCATGAACCAGCGCCGGTTCCACAGCCCCGTCAGCGCATCGCGCATGGATTTGTCATGCAGTTCCTGCCGCAGCCGGACATTCGCAATAGCAAGGCTGATCTGTTCGGCGCAGATCAGCGACACATCCCAGCGGTTGCGCAACACATCCTCGCGCATATGGCGCATAAGTCCGTCTTCTTCGAACCCGTCAAAGATGATGTGCAACAGCCCGATGGTTTCGCCATGCGCGATAATCGGCAGGCAGAAATAGGGTGTGCCCGGTTTGGTGACATGGTCGCAGGTGAACTGGATGGGCTTCAGCCCATAGGCATAGGCCCGCCCCCGCCGCAGCGCCCAGCAATCATCCGGCAGAATATGGGGGGGAAATTCAGGAATGGTGCCCCAACTGGTGGCAAGGTCCAAGGTGCTGCGCGACGTGCCATAGATATACAGCGCCCCGTCCGCTTCTGGAATCAGCGTGTGCATGGCGCGTTGCACCACCATCAGCAATTCATCAAAGGATTTCGCAGAATACAGCCATTCGCTGGTCAGCGCCAGAAGCTGGCGTTCGGACTGGCGCAGTTCTTCGGCCTGTCGCATTTCGTCATTCTGGTGTTCCAGCTTCTTGCGTTCTGTGATGTCGCGCATATGCGCGATGAAATGCGTGTGCACACCAAGTGCGTCGAAAACCGGGGTAATTTTCAGTTCCACCCAGAACACACGGCCATCGCGTGCATATAATTGAAGTTCCGTTTGAATTTCGCGGCGCTGGGTGCAGGCGATGTCCACATTTTGCAGGCACTTCCTGTCGGTTTCCGCACCGCGCAGCACATCCACAAAAGGCTTGCCGCGCAGGTCGTCAATGCCATAGCCGGTTTGCGCGGTGAAGGCCGGGTTCACCCATAGCGCCAGCCGGTCCGGCCCGCTGATGATCACCCCGTCAGGGGCATGGCGCGCAACCATTTCCGCGTAGGCGCGTTCTGCACCAGCGCCACTTGCCGTATCGGAGTTATCTTTTGGACACATGACCCACCACACCCGCCTTAGGTCCCGCATCCGCCACAAGACGGCCGGATGCAGGCAACACTTCCCGACAGGGTGTCGCAATCTGTTTAAAAGATCATTACCATGCGGGCAGATAGTCCGGCGAAAACAACACGTGACCACCAGAAAGGTTAAGACAGAATGACACATACCCCCACAAACCTTCTGACCCTGTTGCGCGATCCGTCCCTTCTGGAAACCCGCGCCTTCGTGGGTGGCGAATGGGTGGACGCAGATGATGGCGCGCGTTTCGATGTGCGCAACCCCGCGCGCGGCGATGTGATTGCGCAGGTCGCGGATCTGGGGCGCGCAGAAACCGCGCGCGCGATTGCCGCCGCAGACACAGCGCGCCATGGCTGGGCCGCGCGCACCGGCAAGGACCGCGCCGGGGTGCTGCGCAAATGGTTCGACCTGATGATGGACAATCAAGAAGATCTGGCGCTGATTCTGACGGCTGAAATGGGCAAACCGCTGGCTGAAGCGCGCGGCGAAATCGCCTATGGGGCCAGCTTCGTGGAATGGTTCGGCGAAGAAGCCAAGCGCGTGTATGGCGAAACAATTCCCGGCCACCAGCCCGACAAGCGCATCACAGTGTTGCGCCAGCCCATCGGGGTTGCCGCGTCGATTACGCCATGGAATTTTCCCAACGCGATGATTGCACGCAAGGTTGCGCCGGCGCTGGCGGTGGGCTGCGGGTTTGTTGCGCGGCCAGCCGCGGAAACACCGCTTTCGGCGCTGGCCATGGCTGTGCTGGCCGAACGCGCAGGCGTGCCCAAGGGGGTGCTGTCGGTCATTCCGTCCAGCCGCGCATCGGATATTGGCAAGGAGTTTTGCGAAAACCCCGCCGTGCGCAAACTGACCTTTACTGGCTCCACCGAGGTGGGGCGCATTTTGCTGCGCCAAGCGGCCGATCAGGTGATGAAATGTTCCATGGAACTGGGCGGCAATGCACCCTTCATCGTGTTTGATGACGCTGATCTGGACAAGGCGGTAGAGGGGGCGATGACGTCCAAATTCCGCAATAACGGCCAGACCTGCGTGTGCGCGAACCGCATCTATGTGCAGGCGGGCGTTTACGATGCCTTCGCGCGGAAACTGGCCCAAGCCGTGTCACAGCTGAAAGTGGGCGATGGGCTGGAAGATGGGGTCTCTGCTGGGCCGCTGATCAATGAAAGCGCGGTCGAGAAGGTTGAAGACCACATCCGCGATGTGCTGGAGCATGGCGGCGACATTATCGCAGGCGGGCAGCGCCATAAGCTGGGCGGCACATTCTTTCAGCCAACAGTTGCCACTGGCGTTACCCAATCCATGAAGGTGGCGCAGGAAGAAACCTTCGGGCCGCTTGCGCCGCTGTTCAAATTCGACACCGAGGATGAGGCCGTCGCCCTTGCCAATGACACGATATTCGGGCTGGCGTGCTATTTCTATGCCCGCGACATGGGCCGCATCACACGGGTGCAAGAAGCGCTGGAATACGGGATTGTGGGCGTCAATACTGGCATTATCTCAACAGAACTTGCGCCCTTTGGCGGGGTCAAACAATCGGGACTGGGGCGCGAAGGGTCACGCCACGGTATCGATGATTTCCTTGAAATGAAGTATATCTGCCTGAGTATATGATCAAAAACAAACCCACCCGGGCAGCGCCGCACGCTGTCCGGGTTTGACAACAGCGCCACTTGACCGTAAATCCCCCCTGTCAGCGGCATTCGCTGACGCAACCAATCGGGACCAAAATGGACGGCAGTTCTAGGCGGGCGCAGATCATGCGCCCTAAACCAGAAACCAGCCTTATGGCTGACATATTACCGCGCATGGCGCGGGCTGCCATTCCGGGCTGATCCGGCACGCCGCCCCTGCCGTGTATGGCACGCAAGGGGGTCGGCAATGACACTTCAGACACCACTTTCAGAATATCGCTTCGATGCTGCATCGCAAAGCGCAGGCATAGATGCAGCCTTGATTGCAATCGAAGTTGCACGCCTGTTGAAAGAAGGCAGGACAGACGAAATACGCCAGTTCATGGAGACATTGGAACTGGCAGATATTGCCGCCTTGATCGAGGAGTTGGACGAAACAAGCGATCTGGCGGTCCTGCAGTTGCTGACGCTGCATGATCAGGCAGAACTTATCGGCTATCTGCGCCCCTCGTCACAGGTCAGCGTGGCAACGCGCAGCCGCAAAGGCGATCTTGTTGCGCTGATGACCGCCATGAGCCATGATGAACGCGCGGATTTGTTCAAGCAACTGGACGAAGAAGCGCAAGAAGCCATCCTGCCTGCCCTGTCCAAGGCCGAACGAGAGGATTTGCGCCGTCTGGCGTCCTACGAGGAATGGACCGTGGGGTCAGTCATGACATCGGATTACGCCGTTGTGACCCCCGACATGACGTCCAGTCAGGCCATCGAGGCACTGCGCACCCAAGCCTTCGACGCCGAAACCATCTATTCTGCCTATATCATTGGCACATCCCGCGAATTGCTGGGGGTGGTCAGTCTGCGCGACATTCTGACCGCGCGCCCCCGCCAGCGTGTTTCGGAAATCATGGATACCGAACCCGTTTTCGTGCGCGTCAACGAAGAACAGGAAGAAGCTGCCCGCCTGATTGCGCGCTATGACCTGCTGGCGCTGCCTGTGCTGGATGACAACGACCGCCTGGTGGGCATTGTGACCGCAGATGACGCCATGGACGTGTCGGAAGAAGAAGTTACCGAAGATTTTCATAAAGGGTCAATCGTGCAACCGCTGGATATGTCGGTTGCCGAAGCCACGATTGCCACGCTGTATCGGGCGCGTATTTTCTGGCTGGTGTTGCTGGTTTTCGGGAACATCTTTTCGGGGGCGGGCATTGCCTATTTCGAAGAAACGATTGCGGCGCATCTGTCGCTTCTGTTCTTTCTGCCCTTGCTGATTGCATCGGGCGGGAATGCGGGCACGCAATCGGCCACGCTGATGGTGCGCGCGCTGGCCACGGGCGACGTGCGCCCTGCCGATTTCGGGCGTCTGCTGGCGCGGGAAACGCTTATTGCGCTGGCCCTTGGCCTGACAATGGCGTTCGCGGTGTCCATCATTGGCGTGTGGCGCGGCGGGCCGGGAATTGCGCTGGTTGTCGCGTCGGCCATGATTACCATCGTGATGATGGGCGCCCTGATCGGGATGTGCCTGCCCTTCATCTTCGCCAAGATCGACCGCGACCCCGCCGCAGCGTCCGGCCCGCTGGTGACATCGATTGCCGATGTGCTGGGGGTGGTGATCTATTTTACAATCGCCGCCAAGTTGCTGGAACTGTAACGCCATACCCCGCGCGCGCGTGCCCGTCTTGCATTCGCGCGCGTGGCGCACTATGCCCACACGCAACGCATAACGGCGCAAAAGGGCATGTCATGGACGCAATCGCAACGCTTCGCGGCAAATATCTGGAACAGATCGGCGCAGCCCCTGATGCGGACGCGCTGGAGAACGTGCGTCTGGCCGCCTTGGGCAAGAAGGGCGAAATCAGCCTGAAAATGCGCGAACTGGGCCAGATGAGCGCCGAGGAACGCCAGAGCGCCGGCCCCGCGCTGAACGCGCTGAAAACCGAAGTGGATGCAGCGCTAAAGGCGCGCAAAGCCGCGTTGGAAGATGCTGCCCTTGATGCGCGCCTGAAATCGGAATGGCTGGATGTCACGCTGCCCGGTCGCCCGCGCCCCATGGGCACCATCCACCCTATCAGCCAGGTCATGGACGAATTGACCGCGATTTTCGCCGATATGGGGTTTTCGGTGGCCGAAGGGCCGCAAATCGAATCGGATTGGTATAATTTCGACGCGCTGAATATTGCGCCCGAACACCCCGCGCGGCAGGAACATGACACGTTCTTCATGCACCGCGCTGACGGCGACACCCGCCCGCCCCATGTGCTGCGCACCCATACCAGCCCTGTGCAGATCCGCGCGATGCAGGATCAGGGCGCCCCCATCCGCGTCATCGCGCCGGGGCGCGTTTACCGCATGGACATGGACCAGACCCATACGCCCATGTTCCATCAGGTCGAAGGGCTGGCCATTGACCGCGACATTTCCATGGCGCAACTGAAATGGACATTGGAAGAATTCTGCCGCGCCTTTTTCGAGGTGGATGAGGTCGAGTTGCGTTTCCGTGCGTCGCATTTCCCCTTCACGGAACCCTCTGCCGAAGTCGATATTCGCTGTTCATGGGAAGGCGGCCAGTTGAAGATTGGCGAAGGCAAGGACTGGCTGGAAATTCTGGGGTCTGGCATGGTCCACCCCAAGGTATTGCAGGCGGGCGGGATTGACCCCAATGAATGGCAGGGCTTCGCCTTTGGCCTTGGGATCGACCGGATTGCCATGTTGAAATACGGCATCCCGGACTTGCGCGCATTTTTCGAATCCGACCTGCGCTGGCTGCGCCATTACGGCTTTGCATCCCTTGACCAACCGTCACTGGCGGCGGGGCTGTCGCGTTAATCATGCGTGGGATTGACCGGCCCGGCGAGTCGTGAATAGCTGACACCATGGCCCGCAAACCTGCCAGCAAAACCAAACACAAGGCCCCGCCGCGCAATGCCGCGAACGGGGTGCTTATGGGCGCGGCGCATCTGCTGCGCCGCGTGCGCTGGTGGCTGCTGCGCGCGCTGGCGGTTTTGCTTGCGGTTTCGGTGCTGTGGGTGCTGCTGTATCGCATCATCCCCCCGCCCGGCGGCATCTATATCTTTCAGGAACATCGCCGCCTTGGCGAAATTCAGCGCCAATGGGTGCCGATGGACCGTATCGCGCCTGTCATGGCGCGGTCTGTCATTGCCGCCGAGGATGCGAATTTCTGCCTGCATTGGGGGTTCGACATGACCGAAATCCGCAAGGTCATTGCCGCAGGCAGCACGCGCGGCGCGTCCACCCTGTCGCAGCAAACCGCCAAGAACGTGTTTTTGTGGCATGGCCGGGACTGGTCGCGCAAGGCGCTGGAATCAGGGTTTACCCTGTTGATTGAAGGGCTGTGGCCGAAGGTGCGCATTCTGGAAATCTATCTGAACATGGCCGAATTCGACGAAGGTGTGTTTGGGGTTGAAGCAGCCGCGCGGCATTATTTCCGTGTCGGTGCCGCCGATCTGACCGCCACACAGGCCGCGCGCCTTGCAGCAGTCCTGCCCGCCCCCAAGGCCCGCAATGCCGCCAATCCCAGCGATTTTCTGCGCAGGCGCACTGCATCCATCATGGACGGGGCCGCAACCATTGCCCGCGATGGCCGCGCCGATTGCATAAGCGGTTGAATTCCAGCCGCCACCACGGCTACAGAAGGGCAAACCCCGGAAGAAAGCCTATACCCCCCCATGGCACGCCTGTATCACGTCCCCCTGTCGCCCTTTTGCCGGAAATTGCGCCTGACACTGGCAGAAAAGCGTATCGATGTGGAATTGATTGAGGAACGCTTCTGGGAACCCAGCGCCGAGTTTATGCGCCGCAACCCAGCGGGCAAGGTGCCGGTGCTGCGCTATGATGGAAAGCTGCTGACCGAAAGCCACGCCATTTGCGAATATATCGAAGATATGGTGCCGCTGCCCCCCTTGCTGCCCAAATCCCCCGAGGCCCGCTATGAGGTGCGCCGCCTGTGCACATGGTTTGACGACAAGTTCCATTCCGAGGTGACGGCGAATCTGCTGTATGAGCGCGTCAACAAGAAGATCATGAAACGCGGCTACCCGGATTCGCAGGCCATCAAGACGGGGTCAGCCAAAATCAAGTTTCATCTGGATTATATGGACTGGCTGCTTGGCCAGCGCCGCTGGCTGGCGGGAAATGACATGACGCTGGCAGACTTTACCGCTGCGGCGCATCTGTCTTGTCTGGATTATATCAATGATGTGGACTGGCAGCGTTCGGCCCTGGTGCATGAATGGTATGCGAAGCTGAAATCGCGCCCGGCTTTCCGCACGCTTCTGGCCGACCAGTTGCCCGGCTTTCCACCGCCTGCGCATTACACAGATCTGGATTTTTAGGGTGGTTTGGCCCATCTGGGGCATATGAGCGAAACACTGAAATCCGACATTCGGCAAATGGCGCAGCAGATGGGCTTTTCTGCCTGCGCCGTCACAACGCCCGCGGCCATCCCCGCCGCCCCCGCGCGGCTGGCGGATTTCGTGGATCAGGGGCACCATGGCCAGATGGGCTGGATGGCCGAGCGGATGGAATGGCGCGGAAATCCTGCCGCGCTCTGGCCTGCGGCACGGTCTGTCATCATGCTGGCCGAAACCTATACGCCCGCGCATAACCCGCTGGACCTGCTGGACCTGCACGACCGGGGGGTGATTTCGGCCTATGCGCTGGGGCGCGACTATCATGATGTCGTCAAGAAGCGCCTGAAACGGCTGGGCCGCTGGCTGATTGACCACGCAGGCGGGGAAATCAAGGTATTTGTCGACACGGCCCCTGTCATGGAAAAACCGCTGGCAGCGGCGGCAGGGCTGGGCTGGCAGGGCAAACATACCAATCTTTTGTCGCGCGAATTGGGAAACTGGTTCTTTCTGGGGGCCGTTTTCACCACACTGGTCCTGCCCCCCGATACACCCGCGCGCGAAAATTGCGGGTCCTGCCGCGCCTGTCTGGACATTTGCCCCACAAACGCCTTCCCCGCCCCCTTCCAACTGGATGCCCGGCGCTGCATTTCCTACCTGACAATTGAACATCACGGCCCCGTCCCGCTGGAGCTGCGCGAAAAACTGGGCAACCGCATTTATGGCTGCGATGATTGCCTTGCCGTATGCCCATGGAACAAATTCGCGCAATCCGCATCCGAGGCGAAATATGCCGCGCGCGACGGGCTGGTTGCGCCGGATCTGGGCACATTGGCGGGTTTGGACGACACGGGGTTTCGGGCCATGTTCTCCGGCTCTCCCGTCAAGCGGATCGGGCGCAACAGGTTCGTGCGCAATGTGCTGTATGCGATCGGCAATTCCGCCACACCGCGCTTGCTGCCCGCAGCTTTGGCGCTATGCGATGACCCTGACGCCACAGTGGCCGATGCCGCGCGCTGGGCGGTGGGGCGGCTGCGCACACCCTCTGCGGCGGGGCCGGGCGCGTAAGGCGCGCCCACGATCCTGCCCCCCTCGATGGGGGGCGGGATCGTTCCCCCTGACAGGTCAGTCCGCGGCCCAATCCGCGCCTTGCATTTCGCGCAGGCGACTGGCAGTGCGTTCAAACTCGAACGCGCCGGTGCCTTCACGGTATAGCTGTTCCGGCTGGGCTGCGGCTGATGCAATCAGCCGCACGCGCGCTTCATACAGCGCATCTATCAAGGTGACAAAGCGTTTGGCCTCATTGTAATTCGTGGCTGACAAATACGGGATGTCATCCATCATAAGCACCCGCAACGCGCCCGCAATCGCCAGATAATCTGCCGCGCCCAATGGTTTTCCGCATAAATCCCAGAAGCTGGCCCGGCCCACCCCGTTATGCGCCTGCGCAATCACCACTTCGCGCCCCTTGACCGCCAGCGTCAGGGGCTGGCCTGCGTCATGTCCGGTCAATTCGTCCCAGATGCCCGCCATGGCGCTGCGCGCCTGCGCATCGGCGGGGCTGAAATACACCTGTGCGCCGGCCAGACGGTGCTGGCGGTAATCAGTTTCCGACACCAGTTCATGCACAATCATGTTGGTCTTGATCATATCGATGAACGGCACGAACAGCGCACGGTTCAACCCGTTTTTATACAGGTCATCCGGCACCCTGTTCGATGTTGTCACAATCGCCACGCCCGCCGCCATCAGCCGTTCAAACAAGCGGCCCACGATCATGGCATCGGTGATGTCGGTGATCTGCATTTCGTCAAATGCCAGCAACCGCACCTGCCGCGCCACTTGGTCGGCAACCGGGGCCAGCGCATCAGATGTGCCGGTTTTGCGGGCAGCATGCATGCCTTCATGGATTTCCTGCATGAAGGCGTGAAAATGAACGCGCCGTTTGGGCACATCGGCCACATG
The DNA here is from genome assembly GCF_052379845.1 of Roseinatronobacter sp. NSM. NCBI lineage: Bacteria > Pseudomonadati > Pseudomonadota > Alphaproteobacteria > Rhodobacterales > Paracoccaceae > Roseinatronobacter > Roseinatronobacter sp. NSM. The sequence continues at coordinate 63,442 of NZ_JBQTCF010000010.1, forward strand.
CTCGACGAAAAGATCCATCAACATGGATTTCCCGCGCCCCACGCCCCCCCATAAATACACCCCCGGCGGCGGTTCGGGTTTGCGCCGCGCCAGCAATCCCATCAACCCCGCCTTGGGGGCAGGTTTGCGCAAATAGGCCAGCACATCGTCAAAACAGGGCAGCGCGCCACGCTGTGCGGCATCGGGGCGCAGCAGGCCCTGTTCAACCTTGCGGTCATAGACTTCTATCAGACTGTCACTCATGCGAAACTGCATACCCAATGGCGCAGCCGGGGAAAAGCCCCGCCTGCATGCTTGCAACGCGCCCGCGTGCTGGGTAGGTGTTAGGTATCTGCTTTTCCGGCTTGGGGGATTTCATGGTCGATGATCCGAAAACGCGTGTGTCAACCGACTGGCTTGCCGCGCATCTGACTGACCCTGACCTGCGCATTCTGGACGCAAGCTGGTATATGCCCGCGCAGAACCGCGATGCGCGCGCCGAATATGACGCTGGCCATATTCCCGGTGCCCGTTTTTTCGACATTGACGATATCAGCGACCATCGCTCCGCATTGCCGCATATGGCCCCGCCGGTGGAAAAATTCATGTCGCGCCTGCGTGCCATGGGGGTGGGCGACGGCCATCAGGTGGTCATCTATGACGGGGCCGGGTTGTTTTCTGCCGCGCGCGTGTGGTGGCTGTTTCGCCTGATGGGGAAAACCGATGTGGCGGTGCTGGATGGCGGTTTTCCGAAATGGCAAGCCGAAGGCCGCCAGGTCGAGGACATGGCCCCACTGCTGCGCGAACGCCACATGACGGTCCAGCGTCAGGCCCATCTTGTCAAGGATGTGTCACAAGTGGCCGCCGCCGTGAAGCTGGGCGATTGGCAGATTGTCGATGCGCGGTCGCCCGAACGCTTCAGGGGTGATGTGCCCGAACCCCGCGAAGGGCTTCGCGCGGGTCACATGCCCGGCGCGTTGAACCTGCCATTCTCGGGCTTGCTGAACCCCGACGGCACGCTGAAACATGCTGATGATTTGCGCGCGGCGTTCAAGGATGCCGGCGTTGATCTGGAACGCCCGGTTATTACCACTTGCGGGTCGGGCATTACAGCGGCGGTGCTTAGCCTTGGGCTGGAAATACTGGGCCATCGCAACCATGCGCTTTATGACGGGTCATGGGCGGAATGGGGCATGTTCCCCGACCTGAAGGTAGAAACCGGATGACAGGCTTTCGCGCGGGCCAGACTGTGCCCTATACAGTCACCTTTCTGGAAATGACACAACGGCCCGGTTATGGCTGGCCGCACACGCCAAACGGTATGTCCGGCGCCCTGCTGAAGGCCGACACCCCGCCTGTGTGGTATTTTCGCGCACTGTATGATGCGGTCGGGCAGGATTACGCCTGGACGGACATTCACGCCAGCGAAGACGCGCAGATTGCCGATTGGCTGAATTCCCCCGAAGTTGCGCTGTATTCGCTGATCGACAAGGGCTGGCCGCAGGGTTTTTTCCTGCTGGACTGGCGAGAGCAGACCAGCTGCGAGCTGTGCTATTTCGGGCTGGTGCCCGAAAGCGTGGGGCGTGGTCTGGGCGCATGGATGCTGCGCACCGCCATTCTGACCGCATGGGACCGCGAAGGGGTGCAAAAGCTGACAGTGAACACCTGCACGCTGGACCATCCGCGTGCGCTGGTTCAATATCAGAAATACGGCTTTACCCCTGTCCGGCAGGAAGAACGCGCGCGCGTTCTGGTTCGTGACTGGACCCCTGCCACCAGCTAAGGTGCCCAAGATGTTCGAAACCCTGCCCGACCCCAAACTTGACGGGATCATTGCCCTGATGCAGGCCTTTGCGGCTGATCCGCGCATGGGCAAGATCGATCTGGGCGTAGGGGTCTACCGCGACGAGGCCGGGCGCACCCCTGTCATGCAAGCCGTAAAACAGGCCGAAGCGCATATAGTCGCCACGCAGGAAAGCAAAACCTACCTGTCCCTTGCCGGTGACGTGGCGTTTCTGGACACCATGGAAGGGTTGCTGCTGGGCGGCGCGGTGCCGCGCGCGCGGGTGGCCGCGGTGGGCACACCGGGCGGCACTGCGGCAGTGCGCCAGATTGCCGAACTGGTCCGCCTTGTGCGGGCCGACGCCACAATCTGGACAAGCGCGCAGACATGGCCAAACCACGCGCCGCTGATTGCTGCGGCGGGCCTGAAATCGCGCCCTTACCGCTATCAGGATGGCGCAGGCGCGATGCTGGACCGCGACGGCATGTTCGCAGATCTGGCGGGCGCGGCGGCGGGGGATGTGGTGCTGCTGCATGGCTGCTGCCACAACCCGACCGGCCTTGACCTAAGCGTGCAGGACTGGGCCGAAATGGCCGCCTTGCTGGACCGCACGGGCGCTGTGCCTTTCGTGGATATGGCCTATCAGGGGTTCGGCGAAGGGGTGAACGCCGATGCGGGCGGGCTGCGCCATCTGGCCGCACGGCTGCCGGAAGTGCTGGTTGCCGCCAGTTGTTCCAAGAATTTCGGGCTATACCGCGAACGCGTGGGCGTGGCGATGGCCATTGTGCCCGAAGCGCACAAGGCCCGGCTGGCGGGCGCGTTGGCCAGCCTGAACCGTCAGAATTTCGCCTTCCCGCCCGATCATGGCGGGCGCGTGGTCAGCACCATTCTGAATGACACCGCGCTGAAACATGTCTGGCAGACCGAGTTGGAAGACATGCGCACCCGTGTCGCCCAAAACCGCCGCACCCTTGCTGCGGCGCTGCGTGCAGAAACTGGCACGAACAGGTTTGACGCGATTGAACACCAACAGGGCATGTTTTCGCTTCTGCCGCTGAGTGGGGCACAGGTCGAATGCCTGCGCGCGGATCACGGGGTCTATATGCTGTGGGACGGGCGCACCAACATGGCGGGGCTGAACAGCCAGACAATCCCGGTTCTGGCCCAGGCCATCGCAAAAGTTGTGGCTTGATCACGCGAACGCACGGGGCCGGTCGGGGCTTATGGGCGCGGGCTTGACCCAGATCAAACATCGCGGGGCGAATTTATGGGACACTTCCACGGGGTCGGGTGCCAAACCTGCCCCCGCGCGCATGATCATGTCGCCCGGACAGCGCGAGTTTAGCCGCCTTGCAACCAAGAACAGTGACAATGCCAAAATTCACCTACCCCATACCCCGCGCAACCGAAATCACCCCGAAAGCGGCCTTCTTGAACAGGCGCGCCGTTATCGCGGGGCTTGGGGCGGGGGCGGCGCTTGGTCTGACGGGGTTGCCCATGGCCGCACGCGCGGATGTCTTGCCGGGTGTCACCCCCGGCCCCTATTCCACCGATGAAGCCCTGACGACAAAAGACGTGGCAACCGGCTATTGCAACTTCTTCGAATTTGGCCCGGCCAAGGATGATCCTGCCCAACACGCCCACCGGCTGCAAACTGACCCGTGGTCTGTGGTCATCGACGGGCTGACCGACACCCCCGGCCCCATGGATATGGATGACCTGCTGCGCCGGTTCCCGTTGCAGGAACGCATTTACCGCCTGCGCTGTGTGGAAGCGTGGTCAATGGTCATTCCGTGGATCGGGTTTCCGCTGGCCGACCTGCTGGCGCATGTGGGCGTGCAATCGGGGGCGCGCTATGTGCAGTTCGAGTCCTTTGACGATGTATCGATAATGCCGCAACAGGGGCGGGCGCTGCTGGACTGGCCCTATACCGAAGCGCTGCGCCTGGACGAGGCGCTGCATCCACTGACCTTTTTGGCCGTGGGCATGTATGGCGAGATGATGCCAAACCAGAACGGCGCGCCCATCCGGCTGGTGGTGCCGTGGAAATACGGGTTCAAATCCATCAAATCCATCAAGCGCATTTCCCTTCTGGCGGATCAGCCCATGCCCACATGGCACGCCAAATCGCCGCGCGAATACGGGTTTTACGCGAATGTGAACCCGTCGGTGCGTCATCCCCGCTGGCATCAGGCCACAGAAAGACGCCTGCATGACGGAACCCGCATTCGAACCGAAATGTTCAATGGCTATGGCGCGCTTGTTTCCGATTTGTATGCAGGCATGGATCTGGAACAGAATTATTGAAACTGGCAGGCACAATGACGCATGTGATACGCTGGGCCACCTGGGCGGTGGGGGCGGTGCCGGGCGTGTGGCTGTATTGGCGATGGCAGGGCGGCACCTTGGGCGTTGTGCCCGCCGAGGTGGTGCTGCACCAAACCGGGCGGTTTGCATTGCTGATGCTGATGGCCACCCTTGCGCTGGGGTTTGCGCATTTCCTGACGAACTGGCGCGCGTTATTCGCTGCGCGTCGTCCGCTGGGCGTTTGGACATTTCTGTATGCGCTGGCGCATGCCAGCATATGGCTGCTTCTGGACCAGGGCGGGTTCATAGAATTCGCCGCTGATGAGATGCGCAAGATGCTGCATCTTCAGCTTGGGCTTGCTGCCCTTTTGCTGATGCTGCCCCTTGCGCTGACATCGGTGGACGCGGCCCCGCGCATTCTGGGCTTTCCTGTCTGGAAGAAACTGCATTTGCTGGTCTGGCCCACGGCGTTCATTGCCATCATGCATGCATGGGTGGTATCGCGGTTTGAAAACCCGCTGGTTCTGACGCTGGCGGGGCTTAGCGTGTTTTTCATGGCCAGCAGGATATATGCCCGCATCCGGCACGGGCGCTAGGCGCGGGCGGATGCGTTTTGCAAAGCGCCTGAAATCACGCTAGATAAATAGCAACGCCACATCCTAACCCCAAGGGCACCCCATGGACCCACGCCTGCGCCTGCGTCATCTGCGCTGTTTTCTGGAAACCGCGCGGCTGGAAAGCCTGAGTGCGGCTGCAACCGCGTTGCATGTGTCCCAACCGGCGGCGTCCAAAACCATCCGCGAGCTGGAAGATATTCTGGGCGTCCCCCTGTTTGACCGCACGGGCCGCAGACTGGTGCTGACCCCGTCAGGCAAGCTGTTCCAGCAACATGCAGGCGGGGCCATGCTGGCGTTGGAACGCGCCCAAACCCTTGCGCGCGATGCCCCTGAACGCGTTACGAAACTGGTTGTCGGCATTTTGCCCACAGTGGCAACAGACGTGTTTCCCCGCGCCGCACTTGCCTTTCATCAGCATATGCCCAATTGCACCTTGCGCGTGTCAACAGGGCCGAACTGGTTGTTGCTGTCGCAACTGCGCGAAGGCGCGCTTGACCTGACAGTGGGGCGCATGCCCAATCCCGGACAGATGACGGGCCTTGCCTTTCAACAGCTTTATTCGGAACAGGTTGTGCTGGTGGTGCGCCCGGACCACCCGCTGATCCGCACGGGCGCGGTGGCGGAAAATCTGGGCAAATTTCCTTTGGTGCTGCCACCAAGCGGGGCGGTCATTGCACCGGCGGTGCAGTCCTATTTGCTTAGCATCGGGTTACAACATGCCCCGGCCGCGTTTGAAAGCGTGTCGCTGGCCTTCGGGCGCAAGGTGGTGCAGCAGTCCGATGCGGTCTGGTTCATTTCCGCCGGGGTTGTCGGGGACGAAATTCGGCAGGGCAGCTTGCGCGCGCTTGATCTGGGAACCAGCCTTATGGCCGGTCCGGTGGGCATTTGCACCCGCGCCGACACGCCCCCAAACCCCGAAAGCATCGCCATGGTGGCGGCATTGCAGGGTTTGTTTTCCGCGCCCGCCACCAAGGACATGTGAACGCGCGTTACTGCGCGGCGTCCACCCAGCCAAGGATATGCGCCTGATTGGCAAGATGGGCAATCTGCCCCGGCAGCAACAGACAGCGCGATCTGGCAAGGGCCTGAATGCGGGCGGGTGTGCCGTCATCTGCCTGCGCGCGCAGCCAGAACGCCAGATCAGCAAGCGCGATCGTCACCTGCATGAAGTCGGTGGCCAGTTCGCGCGGGCGTGCAGCGACAGCGGCACGCAGGCCAGTCCATGCGTGCAGACTGTCGCGCAGCGGCTGTGACCTCAGGCTATCGGCAATCTGGCCAATCCATGCCGCGAAGGCGTCAGCCTGCGCGCCCCCGTCATGGTTCAGGCCGCGCGTGGCAAGTGTTGCGGCATGAATGCCGTTCGCGCCTTCATAAATCGCGCAGATGCGCGCATCGCGGTAGGTTTGTTCGACGCGGTATTCATGCAGGTAGCCATAGCCCCCCAGCACCTGCACCGCCAGTTCGGCCGCCTGCGTTCCCGCATCGGACCCGCACACCTTGGCAACAGGTGTCAGAAAATCAGCCAGCGCGTGATTTCCGGTTTCCAGTGCGACCAGCGCGGAATGCGTCAGCGCGCGCGCGGACACCGCCAGCGCATCGGCGCTGTCGATCATGCGGCGCACATCGGCGTGGCGGTCAAGTGTGACCGGCCCACCATCCGGGCCGCGCCCCTGAACACGCTGCGCAGCATAGGTGGCGGCGACATGATGCGCGCGCGCCGCATGGGCCACGCCCTGCAAGGCGACATCAAGGCGCGCATGGTTCATCAAGGTAAACATCGCCGCCAACCCCTGACCGGGGGCACCAATCAATTCCCCCTGCGCGCCGTCAAACGCCATCTGGCAGGTGGGCGAGGCATGCAGGCCCATCTTTTCCTCAATCCGGGTGACCGTCACAGAATTGCGCGCCCCGTCTGCCAGCACTGCCGGACAGGCGAACAGGCTAAGCCCCCGGATGCCCTCGGGGCCAGTGCGGGCCAGAACCAGATGCAGGATATTGTCACTCAGGTTCTGGTCCCCGCCGGAAATGAAAATCTTCTCACCCGAAATGCGCCAGCCCTGTGCGGTGTTTTCCGCCTTGGTGCGCACGCCCGACAAGTCCGACCCTGCGCCCGGTTCGGTCAGGCACATGGTCGCCAGCCAGTCCCCCGCAGCCAGCGGCGCAATGAAGCGGGCCTGCTGGTCGGCAGTGCCGAATTGCAAAAGCAGGCGGATTGCACCGGGCACAAGCCCTGCCACCATTTGCAGGGAATGGCATGCGCCCGAGAATATTTCCGACACAGCAGCGTGAACCGCGCCGCCCACCCCCTGGCCACCAAACGCTTCGGGCGCGGTCAGGCCCTGCCAGCCATCGGCCGCCAAGTCCCGAAACACTGCATCAAACCCGTCAGGCATGACCACGCGCCCATTTTGCATGCGGCACCCCTGCCTGTCGCCCGCTTCATCAAGGGGCGCAATGCGGCCTTCGGCAAATGCCGCGAAATGCTGGACAATTTCGGCGGTCAGCTCGCCGTCCCAGTCCGGGGTTGCAGCGGCACCCGCGAATTCAAGCGACCACAGAATGTCATCAACAGGGGCAGTAAACGGCGTCATTTCCGGTGTCCTTATTTGGGCGCCAAGCGAACAGCGCTATCAAGGCGGATGACTTCGCCATTCAGGATCGGGTTTTCCACGATCTGTTGCACCAGCATGGCAAATTCGTCCGGATGCCCAAGGCGCGACGGAAACGGCAGGCTGGCTTCCAGCGACGCGCGGATTTCAGGGGTCAGTCCCGCGCTCATCCCTGTCTCGAACAAACCCGGTGCCACGGCCATGACGCGAATGCCCACCCGCGCCAGTTCGCGCGCGGCAGGCAGGGTCAGGGACGCCACGCCCCCTTTGGACGCAGCATAGGCCGCCTGCCCGATTTGCCCGTCCTGCCATGCCACAGATGTGGTGTTTACAATCACGCCGCGTGCGCCGTCACTATCCACCGGGTCCATGGCCGCCATGCCCTTGGCGGCATGGGACAGCACGATATAGGTGCCCAGAAGATTGACGCGCAAGGTGCGTTCAAACAGGTCAATCGGCAAATCGCCATCGCGCGGCAGAATACGCGACGCAGTGCCAATACCAGCGCAATTCACCACGATGCGCGGGGCCGCGCCGAACGCAGTTTGCGTCACTGCAAACGCTGCGGCCACGCTGGCGGTATCGGACACATCTGCAGCGACGGCCAGACCGCCAATTTCTGTGGCCACAGTTTGGGCGGCATCCATGCTGCGATCAAGCACAGCAACCGTCGCGCCCGCAGCCGCAAGCCTGCGCGCAGTTGCCGCGCCCAGTCCGCTGCCCCCCCCTGTCACCAAGGCAATCATGTTCAAGATGTCCATCGCGCCCTCATTAAAACCGGGGGTCCAGACCAGGCAAAACCTGTGCAGGCACCCGATACCGCCGGGCAAAAGCCCGAAAGTAAGTAAACTGTTATCAGAAGTAACTATCAGCCAGGTTTGGTCCTTGCAACACCCAATCCCGCAGGCACGAAGCCCGCCCCCAAATGCAAAGGCCCCCCGGCATGGTGCCGAGGGGCCGGAGCACGCGCAGCTGTCGCAAGCTTAGTTCGGAATTTCCGACGTGATGCCTTCGACATAGAAATCCATCGTCAGCAAATCGCCATCAGATGCAACTTCGCCTTCTGCCAGCCAGGGTGTGCCGTCCTGACGGTTGATCGGGCCAGTGAAGGGGTGGTAGTCGCCCGCAGCTATTGCCGCGATCATGCCCTCGGCCTCGGCGCGGATGTCTTCGGGGATCAGGTCACTCATCGGGGCAAAGCCCACCATGCCTTCATTGATGCCGTGCCAGACATTGCCCGCTTCCCATGTGCCGTCAATCACCGCCTGCACACGTTCAATGTAATAGGGCGCCCAGACATCGGTAATGCCGGTCAGATGCGCCTGCGGTGCGAAGGCGGACATGTCCGACGCCTGACCAAAGGCAAAAATGCCCGCATCCTGTGCCACTGTCAGCGGGGCAGTTGAATCCGTGTGCTGCATGATAATGTCAGCGCCCTGTTCAATCAGCGCTTCGGCGGCGGCGGCTTCTTGTGCGGGATCATACCAGCTATAGGCCCAGACCACATTGAATTCCACGTCGGGGTTCACGGCCTTGGCATGCAGATAGGCAGAGTTGATACCCATGATCACTTCAGGAATGGGGAAGGACGCGATATACCCGACCTTGTTGGTCTGGGTCATCTTGCCTGCGATATGCCCGATAACAGCGCGCCCTTCATAGAAGCGGGCATTATACAGGCCGACATTTTCAGTTTCCTGAATATAGCCCGTCGCATGTTCGAATTTCACATTCGGGAAACGTGCGGCAACCGTGTTCATGTCCGGCCCATAGCCGAAGGAGGTTGCAAAAATCAGGTCTGTGCCCGACAGCGCCATCTGTGTCATGACGCGTTCTGCATCCGCGCCATAGGCGACGTTTTCCACATAGGTGGTTTCAATCGCGTCGCCAAGTTCTTCTTCCAGCGCAAGGCGCGCCATATCATGCGTATAGGTCCAGCCATGGTCGCCCACCGGACCAATATAGACAAACCCCACTTTGGTTGTGTCAGCAAATGCCGGCACGGCAAGGACAGCGCCCAGCACAGTGGCAGTCAGCAGTTTTTTCATTCTCGTAATCTCCCTGTTGGCAGCGAAGGTATAACCTCAACCAGAGGCATGGAAAGGCCGGTTCAGCGATCCGGGTGCGTTCAAGCTCCCGCGTGCCTTGCCGGAGGAAATGATAACCAGCACCGCGATGGTTATCAGGTAGGGCGACATTGACAAGTACTCCACAGGAATTCGCACGCCTGCGGCTTGCAAATTCAACTGCAGGACGACCACGCCGCCAAACAGATATGCGCCCGCCATGGCACGCCATGGACGCCAGCTTGCAAACACCACCAGCGCCAGCGCAATCCAGCCTGCGCCCACGGTCATGCCTTCGGTCCATTGCGGAACACGGATCAACGACAGATACGCCCCCCCAAGCCCCGCACAGGCACCGCCGAACATGATTGCCAGCACCCGCACACGCTTGACATGATACCCCAGCGCATGCGCCGCATCGTGGTTTTCGCCGACCGCGCGTAAAATCATGCCCGCGCGGCTGTATTTCAGGAACCACCAGACCGCGGCGACAAGGGCGATGGTCAGGTAAACCATGATGTCATGCGAAAACACCGCGCGCCCCAGAAATGGAATATCCGATAGCGGGCCAAGATCCAGCTTGGGCGTGCGCGGCGGGGTGATGCCGACATATTTCTGGCCAATCAGCGCCGACAGACCCAGCCCGAACAAGGTCAGCGCAAGGCCGGACGCCACCTGATTGGTCATCAATGCCTGTGTCAGCAGCGCAAACAGCAACGATAACGCCATCCCGCCCAGCGCTGCGCCAATAAACCCAAGGAACGGACTGCCGGAATTCACGGCAATGATGAACCCCGTCACCGCGCCGATGATCATCATCCCCTCAACGCCCAGATTCAGCACGCCCGCCTTCTCGACCACCAATTCGCCGATGGCCGCCAGCAGAATGGGGGTGGCCGCCACCATCAGGGCGGCAAACAGAACTGCGGGATTGATTGACCCCAAAATCATGCGCGCGCCCCCCCTGTCAGCCGCAACCGGTAATTTGTCTGAAAATCCAGCGCCAGCAGGAAAAACAGCAGCATGCCCTGAAACACCTGAATGGCTGCGCCGGGCAATTGCAGCATCATCTGGCCCAGTTCGCCACCAATATAGGTCAGCCCCAGCAGCAACCCCGCCAGCACAATGCCAATGGGGTTCAGCCGCCCCAGAAAGGCCACGATAATGGCGGTGAACCCGTAGCCAGTGGCAAATTCAATGCGCACCTGCCCGCCCGGACCAGACACTTCGAACATGCCCGCAAGCCCCGCCAGCGCGCCCGAAATGCCAAGGCAAATCACCACCAGTCGCGCAGGCACCACGCCCGCAAACCGCGCGGCCCTGGGTGCCTGACCGGCAAGCTGGACATGAAAACCCAGCATGTGCCGCGTCATCATGACATAGGCGAAAATGACAGCGATCAGCGCTGCCACCACCCCCCAGTGAATGCCGGTATTGGCGAACAATTCCGCGTTATGCGCAGCGTCATAGCGGCGCAAATCGCGCGAACCGGGAAACCCCGCAATGTCAGGGTTGCGCATAAGGCCCAGCGCCATGGCTGCCAGAATACGCTCGGCCACATAGACCAGCAAAAGCGACACAAGGATTTCATTCGTGTTGAAGCGGGTTTTCAGAATGGCCGGAATCATGGCCCATAAAAACCCGCCAAAAGCCCCCGCCACCACCATTAGCGGGAAAATATACCACCGCGGCGCAGGAAAGAACGCCAGCGCAACACCAGCCCCGAACAGCGCGCCCATGATATACTGGCCTTCGGCACCAATATTCCAGATATTGGCCTTGAACCCGATGGCCAGCCCCACGGCAATCAGGATCAGGGGTGCGGATTTTATCAGCAATTGCGGGCGCGAATAGCTGCCGAATGTGTCAGAAAAAATAGGGTCAAAGAAAATAAGCCGGATTGCCACCACCGGGTCCTTACCCAGCATTGCAAACATGACCGCACCCGCAAGCATGGTCAGCACAACCGCCAGAAACGGGTTGGCAATACGCCAGAATTTTGACGGTTCCTTACGTTTTTCCAGCCGGATCATGCGCTTGCCTCATGTGCAACATGCATATCGCCTGCGCCGCCCATCATCAGGCCGATATCTTCCACACTCAGGCCCCTGGCGGGGCGCGTGTCGGACAGCCGCCCTTCGTTCAGGGCCGCGAAGCTGTCGGAGATTTCCAGCAATTCATCCAGATCCTGACTGATAACCAACACCCCTGCCCCCTTGGCGGCCAGATCAAGCAGCGCCTGCCGGATTGTCGCCGCCGCCGCCGCATCCACGCCCCAGGTGGGCTGGTTCACGATGATGACATCAGGATCAAGTTCAATTTCGCGGCCAATGACGAATTTCTGCAAATTCCCCCCCGACAATGCCCGCGCCAGCACATGCGGCCCCGGTGTGCGCACGTCAAACCGCCCGATGATGTCATCTGCGAAGCGTTCCGTCCTGCGCCAGTCAATGAACCCGTGTTTCGTCAGCATCTTGCGCCGCGCGGCGGACAGCAGGGCGTTTTCCGTCAGGCTCATGTCCGGGGCGGCCGCGTGGCCAAGGCGTTCTTCGGGCGCGGCCACAAGCCCGCGCGCGCGCCGCCCGTTCGGCCCCAGATGCCCGACAGGCGCGCCCTTCAGCCGGACCTGCGCAGCGGGGGCCAGCAATTCGCCCGACAGCATCAGCAGCAATTCATCCTGACCATTGCCCGCAACACCCGCAATCCCCAACACCTCGCCCTTGCGCAGGGTGAAGCTGATATTTTTCAATGATGTGCCGAACGGGTTGTTGGACGCCAGCGACAGGTTGTCGACCTGCAACACCACATCGCCCTTCGGCTTGTCCGCGCGTTCAGGTGGGGTCAGAACCTGCCCGACCATCAGCTCCGCCAGTTCCCGCGCGGATTTTTCGCGCGGGTCGCATGTGGCAACTTTACGCCCCCCGCGCAAAATGGTGGCTTCATCACATAACGCACGGATTTCTTCCAGCTTATGCGAGATATACAGAATTGCCGTCCCTTCCGCCGAAAGCTTGCGCAGGGTCAGGAACAGGATGTCCACTTCCTGCGGGGTCAGAACCGATGTCGGTTCGTCCATGATCAGCAATTTGGGGTCCTGCAGCAGGCAGCGCACAATTTCCACGCGTTGCCGTTCGCCCGCGGACAATTCCCCCACCAGTCGCGCGGGGTCCAGTGGTAGGCCGTATTCTTCGGACACATCGCGGATGCGCCGCGCCAGATCCCGCAAGGGCGGCGGGTTTTCCATGCCCAGCGCCACGTTTTCGGCGACATCAAGCGCATCGAACAGGCTGAAATGCTGGAACACCATTGCAACGCCACTGCGCCGCGCCTGCGATGGTTGGGACGGCGCAAAGGGCTGTCCGCGCAAGGTCATCTGCCCCTTGTCGGGCTTGACAAGGCCATAGATCATCTTGACCAAGGTGGATTTGCCCGCACCGTTTTCGCCCAGAAGCGCGTGCATCTGCCCTTCGCCAATGTCAAAAGACACGTCGTCATTGGCGACCACACCGGGATATGCCTTGGTTAGCCCTTCAAGCCGCAGCAAAGGCGCGCGCATTGGCATGTCTCCTTCCCGTGTTGGCGGAACGCGTGTTCCCGCGTTTTCCGTGGTGAAAGCAAAGCTGCAAGTCCCTGATGTAGCAAGCGCAAACTATGCCATATCTGTGGAAACTGCTTCAATGCTACATATATAATCAGCGCTCCAGTGAGGCATATCACACCCCCAGATGCGCCTGCTGCACGTCCGGTGTCAGCCCCGTGGGCGGCCCTTGCCAGACCACGCGCCCCCGGTCAAGAATAACGCATGCATCCGCAAAAGGCAGGATTTCGGACAATGTTTTGTCCACCAGCAGAATGGACAGCCCGTCGCTGCGCAACTGTGCGATAGCCGCCCATATTTCACGACGAATGACAGGGGCCAACCCTTCGGTCGCTTCATCCAAAATCAACAATCGCGGGTTGGTCATCAGCGCGCGGCCAATGGCCAGCATTTGCTGTTCCCCGCCCGACAGGCTGGCGGCATATTGGCCCGCGCGTTCCTGCAGGCGGGGAAAGACGCGGTGCACCTGCGCCAAATCCCAATATCCCGGCCGGGACGCCGCAATCAGGTTTTCGACCACTGTAAGGTTGGGAAAGCACCGCCGCCCTTCGGGGACCAGCCCGATGCCCAGCCGCGCCGCGCGAAAGGATGGCCAGCCGCTGATATCCTGCCCCGCGAAAACCACCCGCCCCTTGCGCAAGGGCAACATGCGGCAGGCGGTTGAAATTGTCGTCGTTTTGCCCATGCCGTTGCGGCCCATCAGCGCCACGGCCTGCCCTTCTGCAACCTGCAACGACACCCCGTCCAGCGCCTGCGATGCCCCGTAGAAGACATGCAAATCCTCTAGCTGCAAAAGCGCGGTCATTGCGCGGCCTCCTCGCCCAGATAGGCAGTGCGCACGGCGGGGTTGGCGCGGATTTCGTCAACTGTTCCAGTGGCAATGATGCGCCCATACACCAACACGGAAATACGGTCTGCCAGACGGAATACTGCATCCATGTCATGTTCAACCAGCAAAATGGGCGCTTCGTGTTTCAGGGTTTGCAGGAAGGTGACCAACTGCGCCGTGCCTTCGACCCCAAGCCCGGCCATGGGTTCATCCAGCAAGAAACACTGCGGCGACAAGGCCAGCGCCATGGCGATTTCCAACAAGCGCCGTTCCCCGTGGCTTAGGAACGCGGCCTCGACCGACGCGCGCGTGCCAAGCCCCACGCGGCCCAGAATGTCGCGCGCTTGCGTTTGCAAACCACGGTCCAGCGCCACTGGACGCAAGAAGCGATAACTATGTCCCTGCCGCGCCTGAAGCGCCAGCATCACATTGCGAAGTGCCGAATATTCCGCGATCAGCGACGACACCTGAAAACTGCGCGCCAGTCCCAACCGCGCCCGTTGGGCCACCGACAGGCCGGTAATGTCCTGTCCCGCCAGCCGCACAGTGCCCGCATCAGCGGCAATCTTGCCGGAAATCAGCCCCATCAGGGTGGATTTCCCTGCGCCATTGGGGCCAATCAGGGCATGAACCTCGGCGCGGCGCAGTGTCAGGCTGACATCATCGGTGGCCTTCAGCGCCCCGAAGCTGCGGCACAGGCCGCGCAATTCCAGCACCACATCAGCCATGCCGCGCCCGCCCCGCAACCAACCCTATCAACCCGCCACGCGCAAACAGCACCACCGCCAGCAACACAAGGCCCAGCCACAGTTTCCAATGCTCGGTCAGGCCACCAAAAAACACCTCGAACCCCACCAGAATGGCCGCCCCCGCAACGGGGCCAAACAACCGCCCCACCCCGCCCAGAATGATGATGACGATCAATTCGCCTGACATGGTCCAGGCCATCATCGCCGGACTGACAAAGCGCGTCAGATCCGCCATCATGGCCCCCGCAAGCCCCGTCAGCATGCCCGACAGAACAAACGCCACCAACTTGATGCCGAAGGGCGAAATACCAATTGCTGCGGCGCGGTCTGGGTTCTGGCGAATGGCCATCAGCGCCGCGCCAAACCGTGCCGCGCGCAGCAGCGCAAACAGCATCAGCGCCAGCATCAGCACGCCATAGGCGATAACGAACAAATCCCACGGGCGGCTGGTGTTCAGGCCGGGAAACTGGTTGCGCATGAAAATGGGCAAGCCATCCTCGCCGCCATAGGCAGGCCATGACAGCGCGAAGAAAAACCCCATCTGCGCAAAAGCCAGCGTGATCATGATAAAGAAAATACCCGATGTGCGCAACGACAGCGCCCCCACCACCGCCGCAACCGCGCCGGATGCCAGCATGGCAATGGCCCAGATGGGCAGCATCTGGTTGGTACCAGCCAGCCCCAGAACGGGCGTGCCGTTGAATGCATGATGCGCGGCAATTCCCGCCACATAGCCGCCGACACCCAGATACAGCGCATGGCCAAAGCTGACCATACCCCCCAGCCCCAGCGCGATATTCAGCCCCACTGCAGCAATCGCCAGAATGGCCACGCGCGTGGCAAGGGTGATGATGAACGGCTCATTTGCCAGCCATGCCCAAAGCGGCACGGCAAACAGCGCCAGCGCCAGCACGGCATTCAAGGCCCATTCCCTGCGCGCGTTATCCATGGGCGGGAAACAGTCCTTTGGGCCGGAATATCAGGACCAGCGCCATCAACAGGTAAATCAGCATCGACGCCAGCGCCGCGCCAACCCCCATCGCCTGCGATGTGTCCAGAAACAGCGCAAAGATGCGCGGCAGCAGGAACCGCCCCATCGTGTCAATCACACCCACCAACAACGCGCCCACCATCGCCCCCTTGATGGACCCGATGCCACCAATCACAATGACCACAAACGCAAGGATAAGCACAGGTTCCCCCATCCCCACCTGAACCGACTGGATGGCCCCCACCAACGCGCCCGCAAGCCCCGCCAGCGCGGCACCCAGCGCAAAAACCACAGTATACAGCGCGCGGATATTAACCCCCAGCGCGGCAATCATTTCGCGGTCGGATTCACCTGCGCGAATGCGAATGCCCAGTCGGGTTTTCGCAATCAGCACCCACAGGCCCAGCGCCACGGCCACGCCAAACCCGATCAGCGCCAGGCGATACACCGAATAATCCACAATTCCCAGATTGACTGTACCACGGAACATGTCGGGCACATTCAGATACAGCGGAAACGGCCCGAACACCATGCGCACCCCTTCAGACAGAATCAGGATAAGCGCGAATGTTGCCAGAACCTGATCCAGATGATCCCGGTCATACAGCCTGCGGATGACAACAATTTCGATCAACGCGCCGGCAGCCGCCGCGGCGGCAATTCCCGCCACAAGCCCCAGCCAGAAATTGCCCGTCACACCCGCCACAGCTGCGCACAGAAACGCGCCGATCATATACAGCGACCCATGCGCCAGATTGATAAGTCCCATGACGCCAAAGACCAGCGTCAGGCCCGCCGACATCAGAAACAGCATCAACCCGAATTGCACACCGTTGAGAAGTTGCTCGAGCATCAGCGCGAGTGTCATGAACAGCCTTTTGCGATGGGGCAAAAAACCCCGATGAACACCGGGGTCTGATTGCGCGTATTACAGGTTACAGTTTTCGCCATGCACATCAGCATGCGCTTCAAACGCGGTGCCGATGATGCGGTTGGTAATTTCGCCGTCCACCTCGACCACTTCGCGGATATAGACACGCTGGACGGGGTGCTGGTTCGGTCCCCAAGCGAAATCACCACGCACGGACGCGAAATCGGCCTCCAGCAGGGCCTGACGGAACGCGGCGCGGTCACTGACATCGGCCTTGGCCGCCGCAGACAGAATCAGGTTTGCCGTATCAAACCCCTGACTGGCATAGAGCGACGGAATACGCCCGAATTCCGCGCGAAACGCTGCAACGAAGTCCTGATTGGCGGCATTGTCCAGATCGGGCGACCATTGGCTTGCGTTGAACACGCCCAGCGCAGCAGTCCCGACCGCAGGCAACATATCCTGACTGAATGTAAACGCCGCCGAAACAATCGGCAAATCCAGCCCTGATTGTTCGTATTGCCGCATGAAGCTGATGCCCATGCCACCGGGCAGGAAAATGAAGATGGAATCCGCCCCGGAGGCCCGAATTTGCGCGATTTCCGCTGCATAATCGGTTTGGCCCACCTGCGTAAACAACTCGCCCGCCAGTTCCCCGTCATAATAGCGTTTGAACCCGTTCAGCGCGTCAGTTCCGGCGGGGTAATTCGGGGCCATAATGAAGGTGTTTTCATAGCCCAACTCATTGGCATAGGCACCCGCCCCTTCGTGCAGCATATCATTTTGCCATGCTACATTGAAATAATTAGGGTGGCAATTCGCCCCTGCCAGCGCGGACGGGCCAGCATTGGGCGACAGATACAAAATATCCTGCGCGACTGCCGACGGCACCACCGCCATGGCCAGATTGGACCAGATGATGCCAGTCAGAATATCCACGCGTTCCGACTGGATCATGCGTTCGGCAATCTGCACGGCCAGTTCGGGGCGCTGCGCGTCATCTTCCACCACAAGGCGGATATTGTGGCCCTCGGCCAGGTCCAGCGCCAGTTGAAACCCGTCGCGCACATCGACGCCCAGCCCTGCGCCGCCGCCTGAAAGCGTTGTGATCATGCCCACGCTGACGGTTTCGGCCTGCGCGACGGACCCGGCCCCTACAGCCAGTGTTGCGGCCAAGGCCGCATGTTTCAAAACCTTCATCTGTCCCCATCTCCCTGATTATCTGGTCTTTGGTGACAGTCTTGCGCAAGGCGGCAGGAAAAGTAAAGTTCCCGCGCGGCCTTGGTGCAAATTGATGCACCCCAGACCAAGTGCCGTCGGGTTCAGGGCAATTGCAGCAACGCGCGGGTCAGGGTGCTTTCGGCGCTGGCCAGCCCCTCAATGACATTGAAATGATGCAGCCCTTCTTGCACCATCAACCGCACAGGCGTTCCATGGCGCGACCACGCTTCACGCAACAGCGCGGCCTGACGCAGGAATTCCGGCCGTTCATGCCCGCCCACCCACGCTGTCACGCCCACCCCGTCCAGCGGGCGCAACAAGGCGGGGCTTTCGTCAACTGCCATCTGGTCTGTCAGTCCAAGCGTTTCATTCATGGCCGTCATTTGCAGCGGGCGCAGGTCATGCAGGCCGGAAATTGACAGGACATGGCGTATTCGGGCCTGCACCGACGGGTCCAGCGGCGCGCCCGCGCAGGCCATCCGCGTAACAAGATGGCCCCCTGCCGAATGGCCTGTCAGCACAATAGGCCCGGCCACATGTCGGGCGATTTCGGCAATCGCGCGGCCCATCTGGCCGGTCATCTGGTCAATGCGGGCATCGGGGGCCAACGTGTATTGCGGCACGGCAACGGCCCACCCCTGCGCCAGCGCCCCTTGCGCCAGATGGGACCAGCGGGATTTGTCAAACGCCATCCAATACCCCCCATGCACAAACACAACGCCCCCCGCAGGCTGCGCAGCCATGGGAAGAAAGAGATCGAACACCTCCCTTGGGGCGGGGCCATAGGGCAGGTCAAGCTGCGCAGCCGCATGGGATGCGCGAAAGACCTGCGCCTGCTGCGCCCATCTGTCGGGGAAACTGTCGCCATCTTCAATATAGGGACGGTTTGCAAATGCGTCGTCCCAATCTATGCCCGTGCTGTGTGGCATGCCCCCTCCTGCTGCGTGAATGACCCTGCGCCCGGCAAGGGTTCGGGCAGCAAGGTATCCCGTTCCATCCAAACAGCGCAAGGCGCACTGCGCGCTGATGTGTTGAATGCCGTGGGATGTATCGCTATCGTCAGCTAGCGCTCCCTTAACAAAGGGCCGCGCGACGTTCATATGTCATTCGTCACCCCGCCAGCCGTCACCACCCCCAGCCGCACAGGATTTTTTGCTGATGGATACAAGCTTTGCCTCGATCTTTTATGAAATAGCGCTGCTTGTGTTGCTTGCCGCTGTCGTCGGTTTTTTCGGCTTGCTGGCCCGCCAGCCGCTGGTTGTGGCGTTTATTGCGGTGGGGGTATTGGCGGGGCCGGATGCGTTGGGGCTGGTCTCCTCCACCGATTTTATTGAAACGCTTAGCCAGATATCCATCGCTGTGTTGCTGTTTCTTGTCGGTTTGAAACTGGACCTTAGCCTTGTGCGCAATCTGGGCAAGGTCGCAGTGGCGACGGGGTTGGGGCAAGTGACGTTTACGGCATTCTTCGGCTTTCTGATCTGCCTTGCGCTGGGCCTGAATGCGGTAACGTCGCTTTACATTGCAATCGCGCTGACATTCTCATCGACGATCATCATCGTCAAACTGCTGTCGGACAAACAGGAAATCGGCGCGTTGCACGGGAAAATCGCGTTGGGGTTCCTTATTGTTCAGGATATTTTCGTTGTGCTGGCCATGGTCACCTTGTCCGCGCTGGGCGTCGGCATGGGCGACGAGGCCGGGTCGATCATGGAGATTGCGCGCGTATTTGCGGGCGGGGCGGGCATGGTGGCGTTTGTCATATTCTTCATTCGCTATGCGGCCGAACCCCTGCTGAACATGATTTCACGTTCCCCCGAATTGATGGTCATTTTTGCCGTGGGCTGGGCGGCCAGTCTGGCGGCGGCAGGCGATGCGCTGGGCTTTGGCAAGGAACTGGGCGGTTTGCTGGCGGGGGTGTCGCTGGCGTCGACACAATACCGCGAAGCGATAAGTTCGCGTCTGGCCAGTTTGCGTGACTTTCTGCTGCTGTTTTTCTTCATCAACCTTGGCGCGTCGCTGGACCTGTCAACGCTGGGTGACCAGATCGGCCCGGCAATTGTGTTGTCGCTGTTCGTGCTGGTCGGGAACCCACTGATTGTTCTGGCGATCATGGGGTATATGGGCTACCGCAAGCGCACGGGCTTTCTTGCGGGTCTGACTGTTGCGCAAATTTCCGAATTCTCGCTTATCTTCATGGCGATGGGTATTACCATTGGCCATGTCGGGCAGGAGGCAATGGGGCTTGTCACCCTTGTGGGGTTGGTGACCATCGCCTTGTCGGTCTATATGATCACATGGTCGCATAGATTATACGAGATTTGTGAACCCTGGCTGGGTTTGTTCGAGCGGCGCAATGCCCACCGCGAAAATGAAGACACCGCCGCCGATGCGCTGGAGCGGAACTATGATTTCGTGATTTTCGGCCTTGGGCGGTATGGGTGCCGCATTGGCCAGCGCCTGCAGGAAAAGGGGTTCAAGGTTCTGGGCATAGATTTTGACCCCGAAGCGCTGGCACATTGGCGCAAGATGGGGCTGAGTGCGGCCTTCGGTGATGCGACCGACCCCGAATTTGTGGCGCATCTGGAACTGGGCGCGGTCAAGGCGGTTGTGTCGGCGGTTCCGCGCGAACGCGGCAGCCTGACGGAAGCGGACCCCCAGCTTGCACTGTTGCATGGCCTGAAATCCGCGAATTATTCCGGCAAGGTGTTCTTGTCAGTCCAGCAAATGGCGGAAGCTGATGATCTGCTCAAACGCGGGGCAAGTGTCATTCTGAAACCCTTTGATGATGCGGCCGATTACGCGGTGCGGCAATTGACTGAAGGGTGACACGGGCAGGGGCATTTTGCTTGCCTGCGGTGGCAGGTCATGCAAAATACTGCACATGATAAATACCCCTGCCCCATCGCGCCCGCTGCTTGGCATTTTCTGGATGCTGGTGACAGGCGTGTGCTTTGTCGCGGTCACAGCGCTGGTCAAGTATCTGGGCGATGACATGCCAGCCGCGCAATCAGGGTTCCTGCGCTATGCGCTGGGGCTGTTGTTTTTGGTGCCCATGCTGCCCTCCTTGCGCGCGCTAAGCTATACCCGGCAAAATGTGACGGCATTCACCCTACGCGGGTTTCTGCATGCGTTGGGGGTAATCTTGTGGTTCTATGCCATGACGCGCATTCCATTGGCCGAAGTCACGGCCATGAACTACCTGTCACCCATCTATGTGACGCTGGGCGCGGCCTTGTTTCTGGGCGAGAAGCTGGCCATCCGCCGCATTCTGGCTGTTCTGGTGGCGTTTATTGGCGCATTGATTATCCTGCGCCCCGGCCTGCGCGAAATATCCAGCGGGCATATTGCCATGATCGGAACAGCCGTTTTATTCGCCGCGTCCTACCTGATGGCCAAGCGCATGTCAGGGCAGGTCAACGCTTCGGTGGTGGTGGGCATGTTGTCCATTACGGTCACGGTTTTTCTGGCCCCCTTCGCATGGGCCGTCTGGGTGCCGCCGACATGGACACAAATATTCTGGCTGTTCTGGGTCGCGGCCTTTGCCACTGGCGGGCATTTTGCCATGACGCTGGCCTTCGCGGCGGCGCCCATAACCGTGACGCAGCCGGTCACATTCCTGCAGCTTGTCTGGGCGGTGCTGTTGGGGGCGCTGGCCTTTGGCGAGGCGGTTGACCTGTTTGTTGTGCTTGGGGGCGCGGTCATCATGGGGTCTGTGGTGTTCATCACCCTGCGCGAGGCACAACTGCGCCAGCATGCCAAACGCGCGCCCGCCGATTCCGGGACGGGCGCGCAATAGTCCTACAATTCGGCCATAACCTCGTCCGAGACTTCGAAATTCGCGGTCACGTTCTGGACATCGTCATCATCTTCCAGCGCATCAATCAGCTTCATCAGCGACCGCGCGCCGTCCAGATCAAGTTCCGTTGTGGTTTGCGGCTTCCAGACCAGTTTGGTGCTGTCGGATTCGCCCAAAGCCTCTTCCAGCGCGGAAGACACGGCCGCAAGATCGGTATCAGCGCACCAGACCACATGCCCGTCATCACCGCTTTCGACATCTTCAGCGCCAGCATCGATTGCGGCCAGCAACACCGTATCGCCATCGCCCACACTGGCGGGATAGACAATCTGGCCCTTGCGGTCGAACATGAAGGCAACCGACCCGGTTTCCCCCAGGTTGCCGCCATGTTTGGAAAACGTGGACCGCACGTTTGACGCAGTGCGATTGCGGTTGTCGGTCATCGCCTCGACAATAACCGCGACCCCGCCCGGCCCATAGCCTTCATAGCGGATTTCGTCATAGTTTTCAGCATCGCCGCCTTGCGACTTCTTGATCGCGCGTTCGATATTGTCCTTGGGCATGGACACGGCCTTGGCTTCTTTTACCGCAAGGCGCAGGCGCGGGTTCTTGTCGGGGTCCGGGTCACCCATCTTGGCGGCCACGGTAATTTCCTTGGACAGTTTGGAAAATAGCTTCGCGCGCACCGCATCCTGACGGCCCTTGCGATGCTGGATATTGGCCCATTTGGAATGGCCTGCCATCTGTGAACTCCGGTATTATGCTGGTTGTCGGGGTTTCATAGTCCAGGGCGCAGGGGCTAGGCAAGCCCCGCGCAGGCAATGGACACGGGCCGGTCACATAAAAACGCCCGCGAATGCGGGCGCTTTCATAACATTTGCCCGCCTTTATGCGGCGCGCGACACCAAAACATCGCTGACCTGCTTTTGCGCAATCGCTTCGTCACCACCGGCAACGGCGGCAACTTCGCGGGTCAGGCGTTCCAACGCGGCTTCATACAACTGACGTTCAGAATAGGATTGTTCGCGCTGATCGTCATTGCGGTGCAGGTCACGCACCACTTCTGCAATGGCCAGCAGGTCACCGGAATTGATTTTCTGCTCATATTCCTGCGCACGACGCGACCACATGGCCCGCTTGACGCGCGCCTTGCCCTTCAGGGTTGCCAGCGCCTTGTCCACGATTTCCGGCGAGGAAAGCGACCGCATGCCCACTGTCGCGGCCTTGTGTGTTGGCACGCGCAAGGTCATCTTTTCCTTTTCAAAGGAAATGACGAAAAGTTCCAGTTTCAGACCGGCAATTTCCTGTTCCTCAATCGAAACGATTTGCCCAACCCCGTGGGCGGGGTAGACAACATAGTCATTCGGGCGAAACTCGGACTTTTTGGCTTTGGACATTCAGCGTTCCCCTTCAGGCCCCGGATGCGCGCAAAAAGATATACGTCAGGAAAATTATCCTGAGGCATCTTCAACTTACGGACAAAAAAACGGCAGGTGACAGCCCTGCCGGTTCGGGACGGTTTCATCTTGATTTGATTCTATACCACAAATTTGCCCCGAATCAAAGCTGCTTGATCGGAAACTCGTGAATATCAGGTAAAATCACCGCGACACATTTGGGCGCTGTCAGCCGCCCTCGCCGGGATTTTCCGAAAAATACTTGTTGCGCTTGTCAGGTTCGCCGTCGCGGTCTTCCGCTTCGGGCAAAGGGTCTTTCTTGGTGATGATGACAGGCCACATTTCCGAATATTTGCGGTTGAACTCAACCCAGTCTTCCATATCCGGTTCGGTGTCAGGACGAATGGCATCTGCCGGGCATTCGGGTTCGCAAACGCCGCAATCAATGCATTCATCGGGGTGAATAACCAGCATATTCTCCCCTTCATAGAAGCAATCGACAGGGCACACTTCCACGCAGTCAGTGTATTTGCACGCAATGCAGTTGTCGATCACCACATATGTCATCAGGTCCGGTCCTTCTGTCTGAACGGCACCCCGGTCACCATTGTTTCGCGGGGTTTCGAAGGGGACATAATCCAGCCATAAGGATCAATCAAGCCGATCTGGCGCAGATGCGGCAAATCGGCGGCGGTCGCGCTTGTCAGGCCGCCCGCCAGCCACCGGAACGGGGCGCGACAGGTCCTTGGGGGGTGGCGGCGGCGACAGGTCTTCATACAGGGTTTGCGCTTCGGGGGCGGGGCCGCGGCGCTGGCCGCATGCCAGCACCCGGACCACCACGACCCGCGCGCCCAGCGCAAAAGTCAGCACATCGCCCGCGCCGACCTGCGCGGCGGGTTTTGACACTGACAGCGTATTGATACGCACCCCCGGCCCCGACACCAGCTTGGCGGCCAGGGACCGGGTTTTGACAAACCGCGCATGCCACAGCCATTTGTCCAGCCGAATGGTTTCGCGGGACGTGGCATCGGGCATATGCGCTTACCCTTTGGTTTTCAGCCCCATAAGCGCGGCTGCGAAGGGGTTGTCGGGGTCGATCCGGTCCGATTTGCGCGGTCCGGCGCTGTAATCGCGGGGTTTGTTTTCGGGTTTCTTGCCCTTGGGCTTGCCGGTTTTGGGCTTTTGCCCCTGTGGCCTGCGCTGATCGCTACGGGGCGTGTCCTGTTGGGGTTTGCGGGCGGGGCGCGCATCGCGGCGCGGGCGTGGTGCCCAAGTGAAGGTATAGAACAGTTCTATCTGGGTGTCAGGCTTGTCTGTCGCGTGCGGTTCAGGGGCCGCACCATTGTCAGACGGTGCAGGCGTGTCACTTTGGGCGGCGGGTTCGTCAGGGGATGTGGCGGGGGCGTCGTCACCACGGCCTTCAGAAACATCAGCGGCGCTGTCAGCGGCTTGCGGCGCCGCTTCGGGCTTCACCTTGGCGCGTTCGCCCTTCTCGGCGGCATAGCCCAACCCCTGCATCATATCCGCAAACTGTTCCAGCGTGGTGCCGGTGATGGACAGCATGTCAGGCGTTGCTTCAAACCCGGCGCGGCTGTCGCAGCCGCGCAGCAAATCAGCCAGCCGTTCCAGCATATCGATACGAATCGCACGCGCACCGGCAGGGTGGTAGCCCGACATGGTGTAATGCGCTGTCGGTATTTCCGACAAATGCGGAATGGTCACCAGACCGGCAGGCGGGCTTTCGGGGAATTCATCCAGCCCGTCCGCAAGGGATTTCAGCACCAGCCGCAACCGCGTGGGCGCAGGCTTCAGCAGCAAGGGCAGGAAAATCGTATACTGGCCAAAGCGCACGCCGTGCTTGCGCAACATGCTGCGCGCATCCTGATCCAGCGCCTTGATGTCCTGTGCGATCTGTTCGCGCGGGATAACGCCCATCGCCTCGACCAGTTGGAACGCGACACCGCGCGCAAGGCCTGACAAGGTGTCATCGCGCGACATGTTCAGCAGCGGTTCAAACAGTGCTGCAATCTTGCGATCCATGAAATGTTGCAAGCGGCGGCGCACTTTTTCGGCAACGTCATGGCCTGCCTCATCATCGACGAAGGCGGCAATTTGCGGGCGCATGGCATCGTCGCCCTTGACCAGCTTGCCGACCGCAGTGTCGCCCCACATCAGCCCGCCCTGTTCGGTGAAATCGAATTCAGTATCGGGGGCATTGTAGAATTTATCTGCACGCAGATGGAACAGCGGCACCAGCGCGGAAATCGACGCTTGGCGCAGTGTCTTGGCCTCATCGGGGCTGTCGGTCTTGTCCTGACGGAAACGGAAGCCTTCCAGCCGTCCGATCAGTTCGCCTTCTACAGTCACTTCGCCCTTGTCGTTCACGTCAGCCACAAGGCTCTCCTTCTGCTTCAACCGCCGCATCAACACTGAAGTGCGCCGGTCAACAAATCGCTGCGTCAGCCGGTCATGCAATGCATCCGACAAGCGGTCTTCTACAGCGCGCGTCGCGCCGCGCCAATGCTTTTCGTCATCAACCCAGCCCTTGCGCTGCGCAATATAGGTCCAAGTGCGAATATACGCCAGTCGGCGCGACAATGCATCAATATCTCCGTCCGTGCGGTCAATGCGCTGAATGTTGCGCGCCAGCCAGTCGGACTCAATGCGCCCCGCCCCCTGCAAGAAGGCGAACACATCCCCCAACAGGCCCGCATGTTCTGCCGCTGAAATGCCGCGAAAATCCGGAATGCGGCACACATCCCACAACAGGCGCACATCGCGCGGGCCAGTCAGGCGGTCCAGCGTTTCAGGCAGCGCCACAAGCGTTTTCAGCGCTGTCAGGTCATCTGCATCGCGCGCGCGCGTCAGCCAGTCGTTTTGCGTCTGCCCTTCCAGGGATGAAATCAGCCGTGCGGCTGTGCCAAATTCCAAACGGGCATTGCGCCATTGCAGTTTTCGCACAGGCAAAAATTCGTGGTTTTCGATGGCGGCAATCACTTCATCAGGCAGGGGGCGCGCTTCGCCTGTGACGCCGAAACTGCCACTGGTCTGGTAGCGCCCCGCGCGGCCTGCAATCTGGGCCAGTTCGTCGGGGTTTAACGGGCGCATGCGCCGCCCGTCAAATTTATGCGTGGCCGAAAATGCCACATGCTTGATGTCCAGATTCAGGCCCATACCAATGGCATCAGTTGCCACCAGAAAATCCACATCGCCATTTTGATAAAGCGCCACCTGCGCATTGCGGGTGCGGGGCGACAATGCGCCCATGACAACCGCGCAGCCCCCCTTCTGGCGGCGAATCAGTTCTGCAATCGCATAGACATTTTCAACGCTGAACCCCACAATCGCACTTCGCGGCGGCATGCGGCTTATTTTCTTGGACCCTGTATAGGTCAGCTGCGACAGGCGTTCGCGGCGCTGGAACTGCACCCCCGGCACCAGCGCGGCAATGGCAGAGCGCATTGTGTCGGACCCCATGAACAGCGTTTCATGCAACCCGCGCGCGTGCAAAAGACGGTCAGTGAACACATGCCCGCGGTCCGGGTCGGCGCACAGCTGGATTTCATCGACGGCCACGAAATCAGCGCCAATCTCGACGGGCATCGCCTCGACGGTGCAGACCCAGTATTGGGTGCGGTCGGGAACGATGCGTTCTTCCCCTGTCACCAAGGCCACACAATCAGGGCCGCGCAACGCCACGATCCGGTCATAAACTTCGCGCGCCAACAAGCGCAACGGCAGGCCGATAACCCCCGTGCGATGCGCCAGCATGCGTTCAATGGCGTAATGTGTCTTGCCGGTATTGGTGGGGCCAAGCACGGCAACCGTGCGCGAATCTGCGCGAATATTCATCCGCCAACCCCTTGTTTGCATCCCCCGGGAGTCGCATCCCGATCAAAGAGAGGTGCCCTGCAGCCTTCGGTCAAGGCGCTCCAGCGCTGCTTTTACGTCACGGCGATGCGGATGTATAGCCGCCGCTGCATCCCATGCGCGGCGCGCGTCATCATAGCGTTCAAGGTCTTCCAGAATACGGCCAAGCCCGATAAGGGCGGCAAAATGGTCCGGGTTGCGCGCAAGGGTTTCGCGGATATCATTCAGGGCCAAGCCATAATTGCGCGCCATGAACCACGCTGTAGCACGCGCGTTCCAGCCTTCGGCAAAATCGGGGGCATGATCTATCAAGGCCGAAAAATGATCTATCGCCGCCGAGGTGTCGCCGCGTTCCAATGCTGCGCGCCCCCGTTGCAACAGCAAATCAGCGCTGGCCGACCCCGATTGCGACCATTCGCGGAACAATTGCCGTTCCACACGCTGCCAGTTTTCCAGATCCGGGTTGCGCAATTGATCCAGCAGCTCTGTAACCTCCGCGTCTGGTGTTTGCGCCAGCACCGGATGCGCCAGCAGCAAAAATGCCGCAACGACAGGATTGAGAATGGAGCGCCAAGTGGTCATAGTGCTAAATGTAACGCATCCTAGCAGTATTTCCACTGCCCAATGATCACAAATCGGAGCATAAGATGAGCGATATCCTGACCCACGCAATTGCAGCATTGTCAGAAAGAATAGGGGACGGGTTTGAAGGCAGCGCAAAGTTTCAGATCAATGGGGAAGGCAGCATCATCATTGACGAATCAGGCGTGCGCGAAGGTGACGACGAAACCGACGTCACCATGATTGCCAGTGCGGAAACCTTTCAGGGTATCATGGAAGGGGACGTAAATCCGACCATGGCCTTCATGTCGGGCAAGCTGAAGATAGAGGGCAACATGGGCATGGCCATGAAACTGGGCGCAGCGCTTAGTTAAGGGGCATGAAGGCCGCCCCGTTCTACAGCAACATTGCCGATGCCCCCGCAGGGGGGCGCGTGGTCTGGGGTCATGCGGAAGATGGAACGCGCCTGCGGCTGGCGCTGTGGCCACCCGGCCCGCGCGGCATGGTGGCCATATTCCCCGGCCGCACCGAAATGGTCGAAAAATACGGCCGCGTCATTTCCGACCTTGCCGCGCGGGGCTATGGGGCGGCGGTCATCGACTGGCGTGGCCAAGGGTTGTCCGACCGAATGGCGGGCACGCCACTTTTGGGCGATATTCCGGATTTCGCACATTTTCAGCGCGATGTCGCCGTTTTGCGCGATCTGCTGGACACACACGCGCCCGACGCCCCGCGCTTTGTGCTGGCGCATTCCATGGGCGGGTGCATAGCGTTGCGCGCCCTGCTGAACGGGTTTGCGGCACGCGCCGTGTCGTTCAGTGCGCCCATGTGGGGCCTGCCGTTGACGGGTGCCTTGCGGCGCACCATCACTGCCTTGCGCCCCGCGCTGGGGTTGTCACGGCTGGACCTGCGCGAAGTTCCCGGCGCGGGCATTGAATTCCGCCTGTGGGAAAACCCGTTTGACAACAACGACCTGACCAGTGACCGCGCCACTTATGACTGGATGCAACATCAGGTTCAGTCATGCCCCGTCCTGCGGCTGGGGGCGCCGTCCCTGCGGTGGTTGCTGGCGGCACTGGTCGAAACCACGGCGCTTGCCACGTTGCCTGCACCCGCGATTGCCGCCTATTGCGGGTTGGGCACACGCGAACGCATTGTGTCGGGCGACGCTATTGAAACGCGCATGTCCGCGTGGCCGAATGGCCGGTTGGACATGTTTGAAGGGGCCTTGCATGAACTGCTGATGGAACAGCCAAAAACCCGCGCGGATTTCCTGAACCGCACATGTGACCTGTTCGACGCGGCCCCGCGCTGACATCTTGCCGCACAAGGGGCGCTGCACCTATATCGCCACATCACCAGCGAAAGGGAACGACATGTCACTGACAATCTATGGCATTAAAACCTGTGACACTTGCCGCAAGGCCCGAAAGGCCCTGCCCAATGCGGCATTCCACGACATACGCGAAACCCCGCTGGACGGCGCGACGATCGCACGCTTTCTGGACCTGTTCGGGGATGCACTGGTCAACACATCATCAACCACATGGCGCGCCCTGTCTGACGCAGACAAGGCGCGCGCCCCCGCAGTCCTTCTGGCCGAAAACCCGACACTAATGAAACGCCCCGTCATCGACACGGGCGATACGGTCCTGCTGGGCTGGAAGCCTGATGTGCGCGCCGCCCTTGGGGTGGACTGATCGCGCCTGACGCGCTGTGGCGGCAGGCGCGACACGCGCTTGCGCTACAGCAGTTTCAGATCGCCTGCTGATTCACGCCCGTCGCGCCCGGCGCTTAGTTCATATGCAATCTTCTGATTGTCAGCCAAACCTGTAAGGCCCGCGCGTTCCACTGCGGAAATATGCACGAACACATCTTTTCCGCCGCCATCAGGTGCGATGAATCCGAATCCTTTGGTGGTGTTGAACCATTTGACTGTGCCTGTGGGCATCTGTTCACTCCGCGTTTTCTGTCCCCAAGGCGGTATTGCCGAAGGGTCGTTCAGCCAGGTCTTCTAGTGCCGGCTGCGAAAACAGAGGCGGTCGTAGAAAGTCTGTCATCCCGAACCGATCCTGCCATATGCGGGTTAAAACGCAAGAGTTTTGCGTATATGTGACAGGCTGGGTGGCCAAATGACCATTTTTTCAGAAGGAAGCCTGATCATGCGCAATGCGGCTTTGGTGTTGGGGCTTATCGGTGGGCTTTGGGGCATGCTGATCGGCTTTTTCAGCTTCGGGTATACAGATTTGCTGATTCGCTATCCTGAACTGGCGGAGGTGACCGGCGGTGTTGCCAATATGGGCCTGATCCGCGTCATGAGCCTTGTTGCCCCCGTGCTGGCCATCGCGGGGGGCGCGATGGCGCGATCTGCGAACGTGGTTGGCGGCGCGTTGCTGCTGGCGTCCGGGCTGGGCATGTATGCCACATTCGGCTTCGGTGTGTTCACCATGTTTCCCATTTCCATGTGTGCGTTGGCGGGCGCTCTCGCCCTTGCTGCGCGCCAACCGGACCCCCATTGACCCCCACCCTGGCATAATGTCTTGACTTTCAGGCCCATGCCCCCCATGTGCAAGTCACCTACAACGTGCCGCGTGAGCACTTGATCCGTTGTGGGCAGGGCATTCGGCCCGACCATTGCTTCCCGACATCACGCGTGGGGGGCGGCGCATCCGACATGCGCCCCCAAACCCGCCCCTGCCCTGTCAGGGGCACTACGCCTGTGCGGACAGGCCGTGAGAGGACTTATTTTGACTGATTTCACCATGTTCGGGCTGCGCCCGGTGCTGATGACCGGCCTTGAAACCCAAGGCTTTGGCACCCCCACCCCGATTCAGGCCCGCGCGATCCCGATGATCATGCAAGGCCGCGATATTCTGGGACTTGCGCAAACCGGCACCGGCAAGACGCTGGCCTTTGGCCTGCCCGTCATGCATGCCCTGCTGAGTGGCGAGCGGCCCGCGCCGAAAACCACAAGTGCGCTGATCCTTGCGCCCACACGCGAACTGGTCACCCAGATCGCAACAACGCTTGACAACTTTGCCCGCAAGACACCGCTGAAAGTGCAGCGCGTTGTTGGCGGCGCGGGGCTGAACCCGCAAATCCAGAAACTGGCCAAGGGCTGCGATATTCTGGTGGCAACACCCGGGCGTCTGCTGGACCTGCTGGACCGGCGCGCGCTGACCTTGAATGCAACGCAAATGCTGGTTCTGGACGAGGCCGACCAGATGCTTGATCTGGGCTTCATCCATGCGCTGCGCAAAATTGCGTCCCTGCTGCCGAAGGAACGCCAGACGCTGATGTTCTCGGCGACGATGAACAAGCAGATGAACGAAATCGCAGATGCCTATCTGGACCGGCCAGAGCGTATTCAAGTGTCTGCACCGGGCCGCCCTGCTGACAAGATCGACCAAGCCGTGCATTTTGTCCCGCAAGGCGACAAGGCGCGCGTGCTGGAAGGGTATCTGAAAGCCCATCCTGAAGAACTGGCGCTGGTGTTTTCGCGCACCAAGCACGGGGCCGAAAAGCTTATGAAACTGCTGAACGACTGGGGCATTCCGGCCGGGTCCATTCATGGCAATAAAAGCCAGGGCCAGCGCGAACGCACCTTGCAGGGGTTCCGCGAAGGCAAGGTCAAGGTGCTGGTCGCAACGGATGTGGCCGCACGCGGCATCGACATTCCCGACATGCGCCATGTCTATAACTACGACCTGCCCGAAGTGCCTGAAAACTACGTTCACCGCATTGGCCGCACAGCCCGTGCAGGCGCGACAGGCCGTGCAAT
The DNA here is from genome assembly GCF_052379845.1 of Roseinatronobacter sp. NSM. Classification (NCBI taxonomy): domain Bacteria; kingdom Pseudomonadati; phylum Pseudomonadota; class Alphaproteobacteria; order Rhodobacterales; family Paracoccaceae; genus Roseinatronobacter; species Roseinatronobacter sp. NSM. The sequence continues at coordinate 94,467 of NZ_JBQTCF010000010.1, forward strand.
TGCATTTTGCGCACCCGCCGAAATGGGCGACCTGCGCGCGATTGAAAAACTGATGCGCATTGAACTGGCCGTGGCCGGTGGCGCGCCATGGGGCGATGATCTGGCAGGCCCGGCACGGGCTGCCGCGCGCAAACGCGGCCCGCAGCGCGGCGGCGGTCGTCCGCAGCAACGGTCTGGCCCATCCCGCGATGGGGACGAAGGGCAAAACCGCAACCCGCGCCAGAAAACCTTTGGCAAGCGGACAGGCGCGGGCAAACCTGCAGGGCATTCCGGCGGCAAGGATCGCCACCGCCGGTCAGCCTAGAGCGTGTCGCGTTCATTCGCATTCATGCGACACCATAACGCTAGTGTGGGTCGCGTGAATGCTTATAACCGCAACATAAATTAAAAAAAGGGGTGCGTCCTGCGCCCCTTTTTTCATATCCGGCGTCTGTCTTCGGTCAGAAGGGAACGGGCGCGTTGATGGTCATGCCATGCCCGGTTTCAGGGTGGTTCAACCGCAGCGATTGCGCGTGCAGCATCAAGCGCGGATAGGCCAGCGCGTCCCCTGTGGCATAGAGCGGGTCGCCCAGAATGACATGCCCCATGGCCAGCATATGGACGCGCAACTGATGGCTGCGACCTGTCACGGGCATCAGCCGCAGCCGCGATGCGCCGTCTTCGTGGCGGATCAGTTTCCAGTCTGTCTGCGCAGGGCGCCCGGTGTCGTGGCAAACCTTTTGCAACGGACGGTTGGGCCAGTCCACGATCAGGGGTAGATCCACGCGCCCCTCGGTGCCGTCGACATGGCCCGCAACCCGCGCGATGTAGTGTTTGCGTGTTTTGCGGGTTTCGAATTGTTGGCCAAGATGGCGCTGCGCAGCAGGGGTGCGCGCAAAAACCATCACGCCAGATGTGTCCAGATCAAGCCTGTGCACCAGCAAAATATCAGGATATAACCGCGCCAGACGGGCAATCATGCAATCTGTTTTTTCCGGCCCGCGCCCGGGCACTGACAACAAGCCCGACGGTTTGTCCACGAACACCAGATCATGGTCTTCATACAGGATGACCGGCGCCGCATCGGGCGGGGAATAGGTAAAACCGATCATACAAGCAACCGCGCGGCCACAAGGCTACAGGTCAAAACTGGCGAAAACAGGCGCGTGGTCTGATGGCTGTTGCCACCCCCGCGCCGCGCGCAAAACACGCGAGCCATGCCCCGAAGCGGCAATATCGCGGCTGGCCCAGATATGGTCCAGCCTGCGCCCCTTGTCGGCGGCGTCCCAGTCGCGGGCGCGGTAAGACCACCATGAATACAACTGCCCTTCGGGAATATCGGCGCGGGTCACGTCCACCCATGCGCCCGCGTCTTGGGCATTGGCCAGATGCTCCACTTCGATGGGGGTGTGACTGACAACCTTCAACAGTTGTTTATGCGACCACACATCATCTTCGCGCGGGGCAATGTTCAGATCCCCCACCAGAATGGATTTTTCGGGCCGGTTCGCGCCGAAATGGTCGCGCAATTCGGTCAGATAATCCAGTTTGTGGCCGAATTTTTCATTCACGCTGCGGTCCGGCACATCGCCCCCGGCGGGAATATAGCAATTGTGAATCGTAACCCCGTTTTCCAGGCGCGCGGCCACATGGCGCGCATCGCCGCGCCCGCACCAGTCAATATGCCCTGCATCCTGAAGCGGCAGACGTGACAGAATAGCGACCCCGTTATACCCCTTCTGCCCGCGCGCCGCCCAGAACCCGTAACCGGCATTGGCGAACAGATCGAACGGGATGCTGTCCACCGGACTTTTGCATTCCTGCAAACACAAGATATCGGGGGCTTCTTCGCGCAGCAATCTCAGGACCAGTTCCGCGCGCAGGCGAACAGAATTGATATTCCAGGTGGCAAGGGTAAAAGGCATGGCAAACTCCGGCTGGGTCGCCCCTACATGCACAGTGCGCGACCGCGCGACAACCCTGATCGTCAAAGAAAAGGCCCGAACATCATGTCCGGGCCAGTTTGAACGGAGGAAGGGGGAGGGAAAAACAATCACACCTTCTGGGAACTATTGCCGCCAATACAGGCAACAATAGGGCCAGTTCGCGGCAGTCACGCGGCCAGACGGTAGCCGCCCGATTCGGTTACCAGCAGGCTTGCATTTGACGGGTCCGGTTCAATCTTCTGGCGCAGGCGGTAGATATGGGTTTCCAGCGTATGGGTGGTGACACCAGCATTATACCCCCACACTTCATGCAGCAGCACGTCGCGCGGCACCACGCCTTCGGGCGCACGATACAGAAATTTCAGAATATTGGTTTCCTTCTCGGTCAGTCTGATCTTGCGGTCATTTTCGTCAATCAGCATTTTCTGCGCCGGTTTGAACAGATAGGGGCCAAGCTGGAAAACCGCATTTTCAGATTGTTCATGCTGGCGCAACTGCGCGCGCAAACGCGCCAGCAACACCGGCAGCTTGAAGGGTTTGGTGATGTAATCATTCGCCCCTGAATCCAGCCCCAGAATGGTGTCTGCATCCGAATCGTGGCCCGTCAGCATGATAACCGGCGACTTGAAGCCCGCCTTGCGCATCCGCTTGCACAATTCGCGCCCGTCCGTGTCGGGCAGGCCCACGTCAAGAATGGCCAGATCAAACTGGCCCGCGCGCACCTTCTCCATGGCGTCGGCCCCGTTTGCGGCCTCGAACACGTCGAATTCATCGGTCATGACCAGTTGTTCAGACAGCGCTTCGCGCAGGTCATCATCGTCGTCAACCAACAGAACCTTGTTCAGCTTGGGCATTGAAAACACTCCTGTTCTTTATGTCATATAAATGTGAAAGGCAGGCGCACAGAACAAGATTTGCTACAAAAGCCTCACGCGGTCGTGTCGGATGTGGGCAATATGTTTCAATTTCCGTGCCATCGGTCTATGTCAAGGGCGAGAGCAAAGCGGGATTTGCGCATGATACTTGGCCTGACACCAGTAGAATTGATAAACCGCGCCCGCGCCGATTTGCGGCTGGGCGTTCCCGTCATCATGCAACACGGGCCGGAAACGGCCGTGGTTCTGGCCGCCGAAATGGCAACGCCCGAACGGCTGGCGGAATTGCAGGCATTGGGGCCGTCGCTGGTGCTGGCCCTGACGCGGCACCGCGCGGATACCCTGAAGGCGCGGCCCTATGATGGCGATCTGGCGCGCGTTATCGTTCCGGCCGGGGCGCCGGTCGCTTGGGTGCGCGCGCTGGCCGACCCTGCAGATGATCTGCGTCATCCCATGAAGGGACCGCTACACACACAACGCGACGGCACCGCCGATATACACCGCGCGGCGCTGGCCTTGACGAAATCGGCGCAGCTATTGCCTGCGGCCCTGGTGTTGGTGCTGGACAATGCCGCCGGGCTGGAAAAGGCCGGACTGACGCACCTGCCCATCGCCGACCTGAACAGGGAACTGGCGCGCGAAACCGTGCTCTCGCCGGTGATCAGTGCACGTTTGCCCATGGCCGCCGCACAGGCCGGGCGCGTGCATATTTTCCGCCCCCCTGATGGTGGGGTCGAGCATTACGCAATCGAGATTGGCCAGCCGGACCGCAGCGCCCCTGTATTGGCGCGGCTGCATTCTGCGTGCTTCACCGGTGATGTGCTGGGCAGTCTGAAATGCGATTGTGGCCCACAACTGCAAGCAGCCCTTGCCCAGATGGGCCACGAGGGGGCAGGCGTTTTGCTATACCTGAATCAGGAAGGGCGGGGGATCGGGCTTGCCAACAAGATGCGTGCCTATTCGCTGCAGGATCAGGGGTTTGACACAGTTGAGGCAAACCACCGGCTGGGGTTCGAGGATGATGAACGCGATTTCCGCATCGGCGCGGCCTTGCTGCGCAAGATGGGGTTTCATCAGGTGCGGCTGATGACAAATAACCCGCGCAAGGTTGACATGCTGAATGCGCATGGTCTGACTGTTGTGGAACGTGTGCCCCTTCGGGTGGGCCAGACAACGGAAAACCGCGCCTATCTGGCAACCAAGGCCGCGAAGTCAGGGCATTTGCTATGACGCGCTTCGACATGGTTTTGACGCGGCAGGGCCTGCGTTTCATGGGGCAGGTCTGGCCCTGCAGCATCGGGCGCGGCGGCGTGCGCCGCGACAAGCGCGAAGGCGACGGCGCCACGCCCACCGGCACGCACAAGCTGATCGGTATGTTGTACCGGCCCGACAGGATGGCGCGGCCCGCGGATTGGGCTGTGCCCATAGGGCCACGTGACCTGTGGTCGGATGACCCCAAACACGAAGATTACAACCTGATGGTGCGCGCGCCCTACCCGTTCAGTCATGAAACATTGCGGCGGGCAGATCCGCTGTATGATCTGGTTATCCTGACAGGGTGGAACTGGCCGCGCGCGGAACGCGGACGGGGATCAGCCATTTTCCTGCATCAATGGCGCAGGCCGGGGTTTCCCACGGCGGGGTGCATCGGCCTGTCGCGCAGCAGCTTGCAACAGATTGCCCCCCTGATACGATATGAAACGCGCCTGATTGTGCCCGAGACCCTGGCCGACGAAGCGCTATAGCGGTTCCTGGGCTTGATACGCCTTGCGCAGCAAATCAGGGTCATCATGGTGCAATTCAACTGTGACAACACCGGGAAGCTGCGCAAAATCCTGCATCAGGCGGTGCGGGTGCCAGTTGCGGGATATGTCGCCCAGACCGGGCAATTGTTGCAGCAAACCAGATGTGGAAATCGCGCAGCGCGCAGGCCCGACCGGCCCGCCCTGCTGCGCAAGCGCCATGGCCTGCGCGGCGACATCAGGGGTGACCCGCAAACGCTGGACAACCGCATAATGCGATTCCCGCACATGGCTAAGATAGAAAGACGCCCCCGCAGCGGATGTCATACCATAATGCACATCATTGCGTTCAGGTATCGTGTCCAGATGCCAGCTTCCTGCGGGGTCAAACAACACACGTTCCGCACCGTTGATAAACAGCGCCGTATGATGCCCGTTGCCTGATGTGTGGTGCATGATGGTTACCAGCGTCAGTTCAGGTGCCCCGCCATGCACATGGCGCGCGGCGGCAATTGCGTCGTCACTGGCCCATATCTGCTGCCCGGCACAGGCCGTAAGAAACAAAAACACGGCCAGAAGCAGGCCAGCGGGAACGATGCCCCGAATACCGCGCAAGGGCATTGCATTTACCGCCATAACCAACCTTTTTACAGACACATCAGCACGGACAAGGCGGCGTCAGGAATTCGCCAGTGCCATGAAAATCAGCACAGCGATAGACACCGCAGCACCCCAGACCGAATACCGGATAAATCCCGCGAAGGTTTTTTCCTGTTCCCTGATATCCATTTTGCCGTGCTCATGTTTGGCCATCGGACGCTCCTGTTCGTTGGATTTTGATTTTCGATATAATATCGCGCGCGCTGTGTCACCCCTGCTTGAACGCCAATTCGCAAAGCGCGGGTCAGATTGCCTGCCAAAGATAAACGCCATCTTCGTTCAAACACCGACGCGCGCCGCCCGCAGCCGTCAAATGGTTCAGATGGGCGATGGATTCGACCAGCGCCAGACCATAGACCGCGTCCGTAATCTCGCGCTTGAACAGCGGGGCAAAACACTCTGCCGCCTTGCGGGGGGTGCCCAGATGCGCCTGAAGGCGCTTCAACGCGCCATGATGGTTCTCGATCATCTGATGCAAGCGCAGGGGCAACCCTGTGTAGGGCAGCTTGTGGCCCGGCAACACCAGATGATCGGCCTGCGCAAATTCTTTCAGCCTTTCGCAGGATGCCAGCCATTCCGCCACCGGGTCCGCATCCGGTTCGGTTGCGTAAACCCCCAGATTGGCGGAAATTGACGGCAGCAACTGATCAGCCCCCAGCACCAGATTGCAGCTTTGCGACCACAGGGTAATCTGGTCAGGGGCATGGCCCTGACCCAGCCGCACCGCCCAATCGCGTCCGGCCGCCTGCAAGACGCAACCTTCCACCAGCCGATGAAACCCCAGCGGCAGCGGGGCCACACAATCGCAGAAGTTGAAGGGCCGTTCCTGCGCGCGTTGCGCCAGAATTCTGGGGTCCATACCGGCACGGCGCCAGAAATCCAGCGTTTCGTCATGCGGGCGGTCCTGTTCATCCAGAACCAACATCCGTGCCGTCAGCCATGCGGTTCTGGTGGTCCATAATTCCGCCCCCTGCGCCTGAAACCAGCCAGCCAGGCCGATATGGTCGGGGTGGTGGTGGCTGGCGATAACCCGCCTGACAGGTTTTCCCCGAAACGGACCGGCCAGCAGTTGCCCCCACGCATCGCGCGTGGTCGCCGTGTCAAAGCCGGTGTCGAACACTGTCCAGCCGTCCCCATCATCCAACACGAAAGCATTGACATGGTCCAGCGCCATGGGCAGCGCCAGCCGGACCCAGAACACGCCATCTGCGACGGCGATTGCCGTGCCGGGTTGAGGGGGCGCTGCAAACGGGTAGCGCAGACCGGATGATGTGGGTCCCCCGTCCATCAGACCGCCAGTTCATCATCGGACAGGGCATAAAGCCCTGCCGCACCCGCACGCACCTGCACCAATAACCCCGCATGTTCCGGCAACAGACGCGTGATGAAGATACGCGCAAGGGCCTGACGCGCACTTGTGCCCTTGATAGCGGCCTGCAAATGGTAATGCGCCCCCAACACCCTTGCGAAAGCACGCAGATAGGGCACAGCACCGGCGGCACGCTCGGTCATGTCCTGCGTGATCAGCCATTCAGTTGTTTCGCGCAGGGTTTCGGCAGCCTGCCAGACATCTTCCGCAAGGTCCGGCAACGGGCCGCGGGCCGATTCGGCAAAATCCTCGACTTCCTGCAACAGGCGGAATGCCGCTTCGCCGCCATCCATCATCTTGCGCCCGACAAGGTCCATGGCCTGAATTCCGTTCGTCCCTTCGTAAATCGCGGTAACGCGCACATCGCGCAAATACTGCGCTGCGCCCGTTTCCTCGATGAAACCCATGCCACCATGAACCTGAATGCCGGTGCTTGCAACCTCGATCCCGGCATCGGTGCCCTGCGCCTTGGTGATGGGGGTCAGAAGCGCCGCGCGCGCCGCCCATTCATCGGACCCGGTGGCGCGGGCCATGTCGATTGCCACACTATTGGCCAGCGCAATGGCGCGAACGGCGAATATCTCGGCCTTCATCATCGCCAGCATGCGCCGCACGTCCGCATGTTCAATAATCGTCCCGGTGGCATTCACGGGCGTGCGCCCCTGTTTGCGGTCGCGGGCATAGGCCAGCGCGTGCTGGAACGCACCTTCGGCGGCCCCGATCCCCTGCACGCCCACCCCCACGCGGGCATTGTTCATCATCGTGAACATTGCGGCCATGCCCTTGTTGGGCGCACCCACCATCCAGCCTGTGGCATTGTCATATTCCATGACCGCAGTGGGCGATCCGTGCAACCCCATCTTGTGTTCCAGCGACACCACACGCAGGCTGTTTTGCGCACCAATACCGCCATCGGCATCAGGCAGGTATTTCGGGACCATGAACAGGCTTATCCCCTTGGTGCCTTGCGGGGCGTCGGGCAGGCGGGCCAGCACCAGATGGCAGATATTTTCTGCCATATCGTGATCCCCCCAACTGATATAGATTTTCTGCCCTGTAATACGGAAACTGCCATCAGCTTGCGGTTCGGCCTTGGTGCGCAACGCGCCCACGTCACTGCCCGCCTGCGGTTCGGTCAGGTTCATGGTGCCTGTCCATTCGCCCGAAATCAGTTTCGGCAGATATAGCGCTTTCATCTGGTCATCGGCGTGATGCTCCAGCGCTTCGATCTGGCCCTGTGACATCAGCGGGCACAGTTCCAGCGACAAACAGGCCGACGACATCATGTCATTGAGCACCACCGCCAATGTCTGCGGCAACCCCATTCCGCCATATGCGGGGTCTGCGGCAATGCCCAGCCAGCCCCCCTGTGCAATAGCGTGAAAGCCCCCCGCATAGCCCGGTGACGTGCGCACAACCCCGTTTTCCAGCCGCGCGGGCTGCAGATCCCCCTGCCGCTGCAGCGGCGCCAGCACATCTTCACACAGGCGCGCGGCTTCTGCCAAAATCGCGGTTGTTGTTTCGCGGGTTGCTTCGGCAAAGCGTTCCGTCTGGCGCACCTGATCAAAGGCAACGATATGGTCCAGCAAAAAGCCGAAATCCTGAAGCGGGGCGCGGTAGGGCATGGGGCCTCCTGAAAAGGTGTAGATAGTTTGTCGTGGGCGCGCGACGCTTGGCAAGACATGCCACGCACCCTATGAACAGGGTTCTAGCCCGCCTAGACGGAAACCCAAACAAGGACGCCACGTCACAACATGACAGCCCAACACGACCAGACGCAGATACTGGACCAAACACCTGCGGGCATTTCGCGCGCCAGCACCATTTTGCGCCGTGGCGGGCTGGTCGCCATACCCACGGAAACAGTCTACGGGCTGGGGGGCGATGCACGCAACCCCGCCGCAGTGAAGGCCATTTTCGCGGCCAAGGGGCGGCCCGTGCATAACCCGCTGATTGTTCATGTGGCTGATCTGGACACCGCAACCGAACTGGCCCGGCTGGACGACACCGCCCGCACATTGGCGCAGCATTTCTGGCCCGGTGCGTTGACGCTGGTGGCCCCCTTGCGCGACGGGCACGGCTTGGCCCCTGCGGTCACGGCGGGGCTGGACACTGTTGCGCTGCGACTGCCGGCGCATCCTGCCGCGCGCGCGCTTCTGGCGGAATTTGGCGGGCCGGTTGCTGCGCCATCGGCCAATCCGTCAGGCCAAATAAGCCCGACAACCGCAGCGCATGTCATGGCGGGCCTGTCGGGGCGCATTGCCGCGGTGCTGGATGGCGGGGCCTGTCCGGTTGGCGTGGAATCCACCATCATTGGCACCGATGACACGGGCCGTGCCGTCGTGCTGCGCGCAGGCGGCATAAGCCCGGAAATGATGGCCGCAGTTCTGGGCTACCTGCCTGTGCCCACCAAAAGCGCCACCATCACCGCACCGGGCCAGATGGCGTCCCATTACGCGCCGCGCGCATCTGTGCGGCTGAATGCCCGCACGCGCGACGGGCAAGAAGTCTGGATAGGGTTCGGCCCGGACTGCGCGGGCGCGGATTTCACGCTGTCCGAAAACGGCGATCTGGCCGAAGCTGCAGCGCAGCTATTCGCAATTCTGCACAAAGCGGATGCCACAGGCCGCCCCATAGCAGTGGCCCCTGTGCCCGAATACGGGCTGGGGCTGGCCATCAATGACCGCTTGCGCCGTGCCGCCGCGCCGCGTTGACGGCTGACAGGGCTGCCCTTCAGACCTGCAGACACTCTTGCAAGATGGCACGAAACAGGCGCACCGCAGGCGCGATCAATGCATCAGGGAAATCATAGTCGGGGTTATGCAGGCTTGGCACGCCTTCCCCTGCGCCAAGGAAAAACAGCGCCATACGCGATGCACCACCGAACGCGCCAAAATCTTCAGAGGCGCGCATGGGCAAGGCGAATTCGCCTTTTGGCATGTCCAGCCGGGCTGCGGCCCGCGCCACAATTGCGGCAGCGGCGGGGTCGTTGATACTGGCGTTGAAATGGTCGTGGCGGCTGATCTGCGCATCAAGCCCGCATTGCAGGGCCTGCGTTTCGACCAGCTGGCGCAGCTCCTGTTCAAACGCCCCCAGCGCGGGGTCGGTGATGGTGCGCAGCGTGATCCAGATATCGGCCTGCGCAGGCGAAATCCCGAAGGCAGGCTGGCCCATATGCACATGGCACGCCGTGGCAAGGCGCCAGTCCGGCCCTGCCTGCAGGTCCTGAAACTGCTGCACCCATGCCAGCAACCGCTGAACCACCGGCGCAGGTGACAGGCCGGTTTCGGGTTGGGCGGCATGGGCCTCTCGGCCTTGCAGGCGCACGCGCACCCCAACTGATGCGCAGGCCGCTGGCCCCGCCGCAACCGCCACTTGCCCAAGCGCCACCCCCGGCATGTTATGCAGCGCAAATGCCCAATCGGGGCGCAGCGCAGTAAAACGCGGGTCGGCCAGCACGGCGCGCGCGCCTTCGCCGGTTTCCTCGGCGGGTTGGAACAACAAGATCACGCGGCCCTTGGACAAGGGGCTTTCGGACAGGCTGCGCCCCAGCCCCGCCAAAATGGCCATATGCCCGTCATGCCCGCAAAGATGCGCCACACCCGCCCTGCCCGACCGGTGCGCGACAAAGCTGCGTTCCTGTATCGGCAAGGCGTCCAGCTCCGCGCGGAACATGACCGTCGGCCCGTCCTGCGCCCCGTGATAGATGGCAGCGACACCATGCCCGCCCAGATCATCCATGATGTGGTCTGGCGCGCCCTGCTTCAGGAAAGCGGCAATTCGGCTTGCAGTTGGCCCTTCGTCCCCGGACAGGTCAGGGTGACGGTGCAAATCATGGCGCAGGGCAACAAGCGGGTCGGTCATGGGGCGCACTTTCAAATGGGATCACGCCTGTTTCACGCAAATGAACCCCGCTGTCCAGCCAGGACCCAAAGGCCCCGGCCATGAAAACAATCCATGTTAAGCCCATGTTCACGGGTGGTCATGATAGTAATGCACAATATCACTCAGCTTGGTTCGCATCAGTAAAATGTCCAAAGGGTTTCCAGACCAGATCATGCGGGAACGCCGCGCGCGCTTGCGCGCGGAGCGTTTGCTGGAACACGCGCGCATGGAATTGACCGCAGCCAATGACCGGCTGAAAGCGCATGCCTTCAATTTGTCCGACCAGATTATTGAACAACGCGCTGAACTGCAGGGCATGCGCAGCATTGCCGAACAGCTTGAAGGCGTGAACACGCAAACATCACAGGAATTGCAGATCGCGCATTCTGTCGCGAATCTGGCAGATCTGCGGTTGCGCGAAGCTGTCGAGACCATAACAGACGGATTCGCCGTTTTTGACAGCGACCAGAAGCTGGTGCTTGCCAATCAGGCTTATCTTAGCGTATTTGACGGGTTCCCAGAGGTTACACAAGGCATAGGGTATAACCGCATTCTTGAAATATGCGCCTATGAAGGGCTTGTGGACCTGCAAGGCACCGCGCCGGGGGATTGGGTGCAGGCCATGCTGGACCGCTGGTCCAAGCCCCAGATCACACCGCTTGCAATGCATTTCCTAAACGGTGTCAGCGTGCGGCTGATGGACCGGCGCGTGCCCAATGGCGACTACGTCAGCCTTGTGCGCAATATTACGCGCAGCCTGAAATATCAGGCACAACTTATCGAAGCCCAAACTCAGGCAGAAGCTGCCGCGCAAACAAAATCTGCGTTTCTGGCGAATATGAGCCATGAAATACGCACCCCCATGAACGGGGTTGTCGGCATGGCGGACCTGCTGGCGGAAACCAAACTGGACAGCGAACAACGCATTTACGCCGAAACCATCCGCAACAGTGGGCAGGCGCTGGTCACCATCATCAATGACATTCTGGACTTCTCCAAGATGGATGCGGGCAAAATGGACCTGTATCCCGAAGATTTTGATCTGGAGAAAACCATCCATGAAGTTCTGACCTTGCTGGCCCCTGCCGCGCGCGGCAAATCCATAGAACTGATTCTGGATTACGACATTTTCCTGCCGCGTCATTTCAAGGCAGACCCCGGTCGCGTGCGTCAGGTGCTGACAAACCTGATAGGAAATGCCGTCAAATTTACTGAAACTGGCTATGTTCTGGTGCGCGCTGTGGGTGTGAACAAATCTGACGAAGGTCAGCTTGTGCATATCACCGTCGAAGATACCGGCATTGGAATTGCCCCGGAACATAGCGAGCACGTCTTCTCGGAATTTCAGCAAGTAGAAGACGCGACCAACCGCCGTTTCGAAGGGACCGGCCTTGGGCTTGCAATTTCCAAACGGATCATCGAACTTATGGGCGGTTCCATTTGGCTGGAATCCGAGCCTGGCATCGGGTCGTGTTTCGGGTGTTCCCTCAATCTGGAAATTGCCACTACTGCAGACGCAAATCACAGCTTCCCACCCCCCTTGCCCCAGCGGCTGCAACAGGTTTTGCTGATCAGCGACCACCTGATCAGCCGGGGCATACTGGAACGGCATTTCCAGTCAGCGCGCGTGCGAACACTGACAGCGACGCAAGCCATACCTGCATTGCGTCTTTTGGGCCAGCAAACAGTCGATCTGGTGTTGATTGACCAAGACCTGTCATCCGATGATGCCGCGCAAATTGCCCGCATGATCGAAAAAGAGGCCCCCGGTTGCCCATCCATCATGATGTGTTCAGCGATGGCGGAACATTCAAACCTGGCCACGACCGGCGTGATACGGCACGCCTTGCCCAAACCGCTGCTATGGCGCGATGTCGCGCTGTCAATCTGCGCCGCCTTGGCCGAAACGCAAACGCCCATGCCCACGCCCACCGCAGCTGCACAGCCCGATGGCCCCGTTCATACTGACCATGCCCCGCTGAAGGTCCTGTATGCCGAGGACAACGCCACAAATCGATTGGTGTTTTCGAAAATGGTGCAAGGGCTTGATCTGGAACTTCATTTTGCTGTCAACGGGCGCGAAGCAGTCGAAAAATTTGTCGAGATCGCGCCGGACATCATTTTCATGGATGTGTCCATGCCCGAAATGGACGGGCGTGAAGCAACGCAACATATCCGCGCATTCGGCAATGGCAAAACTGTTCCCATCATTGCCCTGACAGCGCATGCCCTGCAGGAAGAAACTGCAAAAATGCTGTCCGCCGGTATGAACGCCACATTGGCAAAGCCATTGCGCAAAGCGGAACTGATTGACGCATTGTCACGCCACAGGCCCGCACTGCGCCCTGTTCAAACCGATCGCACGAATACGGGTTTGTCCTGCGCGGAAAGTGCGGGGTCGAATTCATAACCGGCTGTGTTGAAATCCAGCAAGGCTGCGGGGTCACGCAGCCGGTTTTCCAGAATGTAGCGCGCCATCGCACCGCGTGCCTTTTTCGCATAGAAACTGACGATCTTTGGCGCGGCCCCGTCGCGGGACTCCATGAAAGCGGGGGTGATCACGCGCATGTTCAGCGCGGCCATATCCACCGCGCCGAAATATTCCTGCGACGCGCAGTTTACCAGCACTTTCGCGCCGGTTTCAGCGGCGCTGGCATTCAGCGCATCGGAAATCTTGCGGCCCCAATACGCATACAGGTTTTTCCCATGCGCCCCCCCAAGGCGGCTGCCCATTTCCAGCCGGTAGGGTTGCAACGCATCAAACGGGCGCAGAACACCATACAGCCCCGACAATATGCGCAGATGGCCCTGTGCCCAATCCAGCGCGTCAGTGTCCAGCGACCGCGCATCAAGGCCGGTATAGGTGTCACCCGCGAAGCCGTAGATCGCGGCGCGCGTTTCCTCTGGCGCGGGGGTCGGGGTAAAGGCTTGGAACCGTTCAAGGTTCAGCGCAGCCAGATTATCGCTGATATGCATCAGCTTTTTCAACCCATCAGCGCCAAGACCCCGCGCAAGCCCGGCCAGTTCGGTGGCGTTATCGTGGAATTGCGGTGTGCCAAGCACACGATTTTCGCCAGATACGGACCAATCCAGTTTTTTGGCTGGCGACAACACAACTAACATGAGAACCCCTATCTTATGGCTGCGCGTGATTACCTAGCCAATGGCGCGGATTTGTCCAGACAACATTGCCATATATGGTTGCCCTTCACGCGCCCAACCCCTAGTTTCAGCACAACCCCAAGCAAGAGGCGAAAAATGCTGTCCCTGATCCAGATAATTCTGCTTGTTCTGAACGTGGCGCAATTCATGATCCTTGCGCATATCATCCTGAGCTGGCTGATCAATTTTCAGGTGCTTAGCCTGAATTCGCCTATTGTCGGGTCCATCTGGGACGGGTTGAACCGGCTTTTGGAACCCGCCTATACCCGCATTCGCCAATTCCTGCCGGATCTGGGCGGCATTGACCTGGCGCCGCTTGTCGCGTTGCTTATCATTTACGGCTTGCGCATTATCTTGATTAACAACGCGGGCATGTTTGTCTGACGCAAATGCACGCAGACATCACCGACACCCCTGAAACCCTGCTGGCGCGCGTCTTCGGCTTTGCCGATTTTCGGCCCGGTCAGGCGGAAATAGTTGACGCGGTGCGTCAGGGACAGGACACGCTAGCCATCATGCCCACGGGCGGCGGCAAATCCTTGTGTTACCAATTGCCAGCACTGTGCCGGGACGGGTTGACGCTGGTGATTTCGCCCTTGATTGCCCTGATGCGCGATCAGGTGCGCGGCTTGCAGGAAGTGGGTGTCGCCGCTGGCGCGTTAACCTCGGGCAACACAGACGCCGAAAATGACGCTGTTTATACCGCCCTGTCAAGCGGCGCACTGAAGCTTTTGTATATCGCGCCCGAACGTCTGGCGTCCGGCGGCACAATCGACATGTTGCGTCGCGCCGGATGCAGCCTGATTGCGGTGGACGAGGCACATTGCGTCAGCCAATGGGGCCATGACTTCCGGCCAGACTATTTGCGCATTGGCGAATTGCGCCGGGCGCTTGATGTGCCGCTGGCCGCATTCACCGCCACCGCAGATGCCGAAACCCGGTCCGAGATTATCAAGCGGCTGTTTGGGGCGACACCGCCACGCATATTCCTGCGCGGGTTTGACCGACCGAATATTCACTTGCGATTTGTTGTCAAGAACCGCCCCCGTGACCAAATTCTGTCCTATGCGCAGGCGCGACAGGGCCAGTCCGGCATTGTGTATTGCGCCACGCGCGCGCGCACCGAATCCATTGCGCAAGCGCTGATCGATGCAGGCCATAACGCACGCGCCTATCATGGGGGCATGGATGCCCATACCCGCCGCATGGTCGAAGACCTGTTCCAACGTGACGATGACCTGATTGTTGTTGCAACAATCGCCTTCGGTATGGGGGTGGACAAGCCTGATATCAGATGGGTGGCGCATGCCGATTTGCCCAAATCCATTGAATCCTATTATCAGGAAATCGGGCGCGCGGGGCGCGACGGGGCGCCGGCCGACACAATGACGCTATTCGGGCAGGATGATATTCGGCTGCGCCGCGCGCAAATCGACGAAAGCCCTGCCCCGGTGGAACGCAAAGCCGCTGACCATGCCCGCCTGAACGCGCTTCTTGGGCTGGCCGAGGCTGCGCAATGCCGCCGCCAGATGCTGCTATCCTATTTCGGTGAAGTGTCCCCACCCTGTGGCAATTGCGACCTGTGCACCACGCCTGCCAAACTGTTCGATGCAACGACGCCTGTGCGAAAGGCACTGTCCGCAATCTTGCGCACGGGCGAAAATTTCGGCGTGGGGCATCTGGTTGATATTCTGACAGGAACCGCCACCCCAAAAGTGCGGGACCGTGGGCATGACCAATTGCCCACATTTGCTGTGGGTCGGGACCTAAGCCGCGCGAAGTGGCAGGCGGTATTTCGCCAGATGATGGGGCGGGACCTTGTGCGCCCTGACCCAGAACGCCACGGTGCATTGCGCATGACCGAGGCCGCGCGCCCCATTCTGCGCGGCGAAGCCGGGATCGAACTGCGCGAGGACAGCATCAAGACAGCACGCGACGGACCCGCGCTACGCACATTGGTCTCGGATGAAGATGCGCCGCTGTTGTCGGCCCTGAAGGCCAAACGCCGCAGCCTCGCAGAAGCCGCGCGCGTGCCAGCCTATGTTATTTTCACAGATCGCACGTTGATTGAGCTGGCGGAAAATCGCCCCGACACGATGGATGCCATGGCGCGCATTACAGGTGTCGGCGCCACCAAGTTGGACCGCTACGGCGCGGCGTTTTTGCAGGTCATAACGGGTGACCGGCCCGCCCCTGTGCACCCCGCACGCCGCAAGCTGGCAGGCCGGGACGCAGGCGCGGTTTACGATGAACTTGAAGCACTGGCGCGCAGCATCGAACGCGGAGCGGATGGCACCCAGAAGTTGCTGACGCTTTCGCCGTCGACATTGCGCTGTATCGCGGAAGCAAAACCCCAAACGCTGGCCGCGCTGGCGCGCATAAAGGGGATGGACGACGCGCGCATGGCCCGCTTTGGCGAAGCAATCGTCACACAAATAAACACCCTGTGACGCCACGGCGCAGCTTGACCCCGCCCCCGTGGCGCGACAGGTCCGAACCGAAAAGGAGCGCAAGCCATGTATCCCTTCCTGCGTTTTATCAAAGAAACCCTGAAATACCGCAACGCGCCCAAGCTGGGCCTTCTGGAAACACATGTGTCCCATCACCGTTGCTGGCCATGGGACCTTGACCCGTGGATCGAGCTGAACAACGGGCGCACCCTGACATTATATGATCTGGGACGCATACCCATGGCCATGCGCACGGGGTTAACCCATGTCCTGCGGCGCAACGGATGGGGCATTACGGTGGCGGGGAACAGCACGCGCTACCGCCAGCGTGTTCGGGCCTTTGAACGCTTTGAACTGCGCAGCCGCTGTGTGGGCTGGGATGACAAGTTCATCTATGTTGAACAAAGCATGTGGAAGGGGAATACTTGCGCCAACCACATCCTGATCCGGTCTGCATTTACCAGCGCAAAAGGCATTATTCCGCCTGTCCAAGTCGTGCAGGACCTGGGCGCTGAAACGGTCAGCCCCGCCCTGCCCGCTTGGGTGCAGGCATGGGTTGCGGCAGATAGTGAACGCCCGTGGCCCCCTGCCCGCGATTAAACCGCCCGAAACGCGCTTGACCTAAAATAAAGCCGCCCCGCAACTACTTGCGGGACGGCTTTTAGTCGGTGTCCAGGCGTAACCGCCCTTAGCCACGCTCTTCGATGATCTCGACCAGATGCGGAACCTTCGCAACCATACCGCGCACGGAGGGTGTATCTTCAAGTTCGCGCACACGGTGCATCTTGTTCAGGCCCAACCCCTTAAGGGTAGCGCGCTGAATGGCGGGGCGGCGGATCGGAGAGCCGATCTGTTTGACCACGATGGTTTTTGACATGTCCACTGTTCCCCTTAAGCGTCAGCTGTTTCAGCTTCAGGCTTGCGCAGGATCTCGGCAACTTTCTTGCCGCGACGCTGTGCCACCTGACGCGGGCTTGCTGAATTGCGCAGCGCGTCAAATGTCGCCCGAACCATGTTATAGGGGTTCTGGCTGCCTTGCGACTTGGCCACAACATCCTGAAGACCCAGCATCTCGAACACGGCGCGCATTGGACCACCGGCGATGATACCAGTCCCCGGCACGGCCTGACGCATGATCACCTTGCCCGCACCATGACGTCCTTCGATGTCGTGATGCAGGGTGCGACCGTCACGCAAGGGCACGCGGATCATCTGACGTTTGGCCTGTTCGGTGGCCTTGCGAATCGCCTCGGGCACCTCTTTGGCCTTGCCTTTGCCGAAGCCCACACGACCACGCTGGTCACCGACCACAACAAGCGCAGCAAAGCCAAAACGCTTACCACCCTTCACTGTTTTCGAAACGCGGTTGATCGCTACCAGACGATCGGCGAATTCCGGGGTTTCCTCGCGTTCGCGACGGTCCCGGCGGTTATCTCTTTCTGCCATAATCGTCTCCTCAGAACTTCAGGCCGCCTTCACGCGCAGCGTCGGCCAAGGCCTTGACTTTACCGTGAAAGATGAAACCACCGCGGTCGAAATAGCATTCCTCAATGCCAGCGGCTTTCGCGCGCTCGGCAATCGCAATGCCAACTTTGGCAGCAGCGTCCTTGTTGTTGACACCCACGACACCGAAATCTTTTTCCAATGTCGAGGCCGAAGCCAATGTAACACCATTCACATCATCGATCAGCTGAACGCTGATGTTCTTGTTCGAACGGTGCACAGTCAGGCGCGGACGCCCGTTGGCCAGTTTCTTCAGTTTGTTCCGAACGCGCAGGCGGCGTTTTTGGAACAGCTTAAGCTTAGTGTTCGCCATCTTTCGCGCCCTTACTTCTTCTTGCCTTCCTTACGGAAGATATACTCATCCTTGTAGCGGATACCTTTGCCCTTATAGGGTTCGGGACGACGCCACTTGCGGATATTTGCTGCGGTTTCACCGACCAGTTGCTGGTCAATACCTTCGACGACAACTTCGGTCTGCTTCGGCGTAGACACTGTCACACCCGCAGGCACTTCAAAGATGACTTCGTGGCTGTAACCAAGCGAAAGTTTCAGGTCCTTGCCCTGCATCGCGGCACGGTAACCAACGCCGACAAGTTCAAGTTCTTTCTTGAACCCGCCGGTCACGCCTTCGGCCAGGTTTGCGACCATCGAACGGGTCATACCCCATTGCTGGCGCGCGCGCTTGGACAGGCCACGCGGTTTGATCGTGACAAGATTGCCGTCAAGAATGATATCCACATCATCACCAGCGGTGAAACTGCGGGTACCTTTCGGCCCTTTGACTTCGATAGTCTGGCCAGACACCTGTGCGGACACACCCGAAGGCAGTTCAACAGGCTTTTTGCCAATACGAGACATTTCAGCCCTCCTTAGAACACGCGGCAGAGCACTTCGCCGCCAACATTGGCGGCCCGTGCTGCTGCATCGGACATGACACCTTTGGGCGTCGAAACCACAGAAATACCCAGCCCATTACGGACTTGCGGGATGTTCTGCACACCGGAATAAACGCGACGGCCGGGCGTGGAAATGCGCTTCAGCTCGCGGATAACAGGCTGGCCATCTGCGTATTTCAGCGAGATTTCCAGTTCTGCATGACCCGAAGCTGCGGTCACATTTTCATAGCCACGAATGTAGCCTTCGTCCTTCAGCACATCCAGAACCCAGGCACGAAGCTTGGACGCAGGGGTGCGAACGGTGGACTTGCCACGCATCTGCGCATTGCGGATACGGGTCAGCATATCGCCGAGAGGATCGTTCATCGACATCTTGCGATCTCCTTACCAGCTCGACTTGACCATGCCCGGAATCTGACCCTTGGAGGCCAGATCACGCAGCGCGATCCGCGACAGTTTCAATTTACGATAGTAGGCCTTCGGGCGCCCTGTCAGCTGGCAACGGTTGTGCAAGCGGGTTTCTGACGAATTCCGCGGCAGTTGTGCCAGTTTCAGGTTTGCCTTGAAGCGCTCTTCCATCGGGCGTTCGGCGTCGGCAGCGATTGCTTTCAGCTCAGCGCGCTTGGTTGCATATTTTGCGACCAGACGCTGACGCTTTCTTTCGCGCTCGACCATTGCTTTTTTAGCCATATCGATCTCTCCCTCTCGCGTCAGCTATTGAAGGGCATGTTGAAAGCTTTCAACAATGCCTTCGCTTCCGCGTCGGTTTTCGCGGTGGTGCAGATGATCACATCCATGCCCCAGACTTCGTCGATCTGATCGAAGTTGATTTCCGGAAACACGATATGTTCCTTGATACCCATGGCATAGTTGCCACGGCCGTCAAATGACGTGCCTTTCACACCGCGGAAGTCGCGCACGCGCGGCAGGGCGATGGTGATCAGGCGGTCAAGGAATTCATACATACGCTCACCGCGCAGGGTGACCTTCACGCCAAGCGGCATTTCTTCGCGAACACGGAACCCCGCGATCGAATTGCGCGCCTTGGTGATGACGGCTTTCTGGCCAGCAATCGCAGTCAAATCGGCCTGTGCAGATTTAATTTTCTTGCTGTCCTTCACGGCCTCGCCGATGCCCATGTTCAGCACGATCTTGTCGAGCTTGGGGATCTGCATGTCGTTCTTGTAGCCGAATTCTTCTTTCAGCACCGCGCGAACCTGGTCCTTGTAGACCGTCTTCAGGCGGGGGGTATAGGTGGCTGCGTCAAGCATCAGATCGCCTCCCCGGTTGTTTTGGCGAAGCGCACTTTCTTGTCGTCTTCCATGCGGAAGCCAACGCGGGTTGCTTTGCCATTACCATCAACCAGCGCCAGATTCGACAAATGGATGGGCATTGCCTGCGGCAAGCGGCCACCCTGGCTGTTCTGGCTTTGCTTGGTGTGGCGGATGGAGATATTCAGACCATCAACCACGGCCTGATTGTCCTTCGGCATGATGCGGCTGATTTCGCCGGTCTTGCCTCTGTCCTTGCCAGTAAGGATGACGACCTTGTCGCCCTTCTTAAGTTTTGCGGCCATCACAACACCTCCGGCGCGAGCGAGATGATCTTCATGAAGTTCTTCGCGCGCAACTCACGCACCACTGGCCCGAAAATACGGGTGCCGACGGGTTCGTTGTTGTTGTTCAGAATGACCGCAGCATTGCGGTCAAAACGGATTGCGGTTCCATCTTCACGACGAACCTCTTTGGCGGTGCGAACGACGACGGCTTTACGCACGTCCCCCTTCTTAACGCGACCGCGCGGGATGGCTTCCTTGACCGACACCACAATGATGTCACCCACTGACGCATAGCGTCGCTTGGAACCACCCAGAACCTTGATGCACTGCACCCGGCGTGCGCCGGAGTTGTCAGCGACATCCAGATTGGTCTGCATCTGGATCATTTGGTTTCTCCCGACCTTTGGGCATCATGCCCAGGGTTTCGATAAGTCTGGAGAGGCGCGACTTAAGCCGAAGCTTCAGTCACAACCTCCCAGCGCTTGGTTTTCGAAATCGGTGCACATTCGCTGATGCGAACTGTGTCGCCGATCTTGAACTGATTCAACGGATCATGGGCGCGATATTTCTTCGTGCTGCGGACCGTTTTCTTCATGACGGGGTGCGTGAAGCGGCGTTCCACCAGGACCGTTACGGTCTGGTCGTTCTTGTCGCTCGTCACTTTGCCTTGCAGTATGCGTTTGGGCATGTGCCAGCTCCTTAATTCGCCGCCGCTTCGCGGGCTTTTTCGTTGAGAATGGTCGAAACGCGCGCCGCGTCACGACGCACCTTGCGGACACGTGCTGTGTTATCCAACTGGTTCGTTGCCTTCTGGAAGCGCAGGTTAAACGCTTCTTTCTTCAACGAAACCAGTTCATCACGCAGCTGGTCCGGCGTTTTTGAACGTAAATCTTCGGCTTTCATGGCCTTTTTCCTTCAGTCAACAATCACCGGAGAGCCCCCTGTGACAGGGTCACCCTGATTCCCGGCGGAGGTGGATGAGCGTGCCGTATAGGCGTCTTGGGCAGGTTTGGCAAGGCTTTTGCCAAAAAGAAAGCGCCCCGGCCAATCCGGGCCGGAGCGCTGTAATTTTCGTCAGCTTGCGTATCCGCGCACGCTTACCAATCTTCGCGCACGACAACGCGCGTCTTGATGGGCAGCTTCATCGCGGCCAGACGCAGCGCTTCACGCGCGATGGCGTCGTTTACGCCGTCAATCTCGAACATGACGCGGCCGGGCTTGACCTTCGCGGCCCAGAAATCGACCGAACCTTTGCCTTTACCCATACGAACTTCGGTGGGTTTGGACGTGACCGGAACATCTGGAAAGATGCGAATCCAGACGCGGCCCTGGCGTTTCATGTGCCGCGTCATGGCGCGACGCGCAGCTTCGATCTGGCGCGCAGTAATGCGCTCAGGCTCGACAGCCTTCAGGCCATAGGTGCCAAAGTTCAGGTCAAACCCGCCCTTCGCATCACCCTTGATACGGCCCTTGTGCTGTTTGCGGAACTTGGTCCGTTTTGGTTGCAACATGGTGTCTCTCCTTCAGTCGGATCAGCGACGCGGGCGCTGTGCGCCGCCGCTGTCCTGAAGTTCCTGATGCCGGCGGTCACGGGCCTGCGGATCATGTTCCATGATCTCACCCTTGAAGATCCAGACCTTCACACCGATGATGCCATACGCGGTATGCGCTTCGGAATGCGCATGGTCGATGTCAGCGCGCAGCGTGTGCAAAGGCACGCGCCCTTCACGATACCATTCCGTCCGCGCAATCTCGGCGCCGCCAAGGCGGCCCGCAAGGTTCACACGAATACCCAAGGCACCCATACGCATGGCGTTCTGAACCGAACGTTTCATCGCACGACGGAAGCTGACACGGCGTTCCAACTGCTGACAAATGCTTTCGGCAACCAGCTGGGCGTCAAGTTCGGGTTTGCGCACTTCAACGATGTTCAGGTGCAGGTCGGAAGATGTCAGATTGGCCAGCTTCTTGCGCAGTGTTTCGATATCTGCGCCTTTCTTGCCAATAATGACGCCAGGACGCGCGGTGTGAATCGTCACGCGGCATTTCTTGTGCGGACGTTCAATGATCACACGGCTGATACCGGCTGCCTTGCATTCATCCTTGATGAAGTCGCGGATCTTCAGATCCTCAAGCAACAGATCACCGTAATCCTTGCTTTCAGCGAACCAACGGCTGTCCCAGGTGCGGTTCACCTGAAGGCGCATACCGATCGGATTAACCTTCTGACCCATTATGCTTGCTCCTCGACCTGGCGAACCGTGATGGTCAGCTCTGAAAACGGCTTCATGATCTTGCCAAAACGGCCCCGTGCACGCGGACGTCCGCGCTTCATCACAAGGTTCTTGCCAACCCATGCTTCCGCAACCACCAGACCGTCAACATCCAGACCGTGGTTGTTTTCAGCATTGGCAATTGCAGATTGCAGACATTTCTTCACGTCGCCAGCGATCCGTTTCTTGGAGAAAGTCAGATCAGTCAGCGCCTTGTCTACCTTCTTGCCGCGGATCATGGCCGCAACAAGGTTCAGCTTCTGAGGCGAGGTGCGCAGCATGCGCGACTTTGCCATGGCCTCATTCTCGGCCACGCGGCGCGGATTCTTCTCTTTACCCATGGCTTATTTCCGTTTCGCTTTTTTGTCGGCCGCATGCCCGTAATAGGTCCGGGTCGGTGAATACTCACCGAATTTTTGGCCAATCATGTCCTCGGTCACATTCACGGGAATGTGCTTCTTGCCGTTATACACACCAAATGTCAGACCCACGAACTGGGGCAAAATGGTAGAACGGCGGGACCAGATTTTGATAACTTCGTTGCGACCCGATTCGCGCGACTTCTCTGCCTTTTTCAAGACATAAGCGTCGACGAAAGGGCCCTTCCAAACTGAACGTGCCATGGATTAGCGACCCTTCTTCTTCGCGTGACGTGACCGCAGAATATACTGGTCGGTCTGCTTGTTGGAGCGCGTCTTGCGACCCTTGGTGTCCTTGCCCCAGGGCGTAACCGGCGTGCGGCCACCCGAGGTGCGACCCTCACCACCACCATGGGGGTGATCGATCGGGTTCATGGCAACACCACGCACCGATGGGCGTTTACCCTGATGGCGGGTGCGACCGGCCTTGCCGAAATTCTGGTTCGAGTTGTCAGGGTTCGACACGGCACCAACCGTGGCAAAGCACTCCTGACGCACCAAGCGCAATTCACCCGATGACAGGCGAATCTGTGCATAACCACCATCGCGGCCCACAAACTGCGCATAGGTGCCAGCAGCGCGTGCGATCTGGCCACCCTTGCCGGGCTTCATTTCGATGTTGTGAACGATCGTGCCGATGGGCATGCCGGAAAACGGCATTGCGTTACCAGGCTTGATGTCGGCCTTCGCGGACGCGATAACCTTGTCGCCAATCGCCAGGCGCTGCGGCGCCAGGATGTAGGCTTGCTCGCCATCATCATACTTGATCAGCGCAATGAATGCCGTGCGGTTGGGGTCGTATTCGATCCGCTCTACAACGGCGGCGACGTCAAGCTTGTTGCGCTTGAAATCTACGATACGATAAAGACGCTTTGCGCCACCGCCAATGCGGCGTGCAGTGATCCGTCCGGTGTTGTTCCGACCGCCCGACTTTGTCAAACCCTGCGTAAGGGATTTGACGGGGCGACCTTTCCAAAGCTCCGAACGGTCGATCAGAACCAGCCCACGCTGGCCCGGCGTCGTCGGCTTATACGACTTGAGTGCCATGCTTTCTGTCTTCCGTCAGCTCTGGACCAAAAAGGTCCTGTTTCAGTCAATCCGGCGCGTTGCGCCAAATAACCAACGGCCCCGAATGCGTCGGGGCCGCTGAGTCGTTTCGTTCTTTATCAAAGGCCAGTCGAGACGTCGATAGCATTTCCCTCTTCGAGGGTAACATATGCCTTCTTCACGTCCTTGCGCCGCCCCGCGATGCCGCGGAAGCGCTTGGTCTTGCCTTTGGTAATCGTGGTGTTGACGGCCTTCACCTTCACACCAAAGATCGCTTCAACAGCTTCCTTGATCTGGGGTTTGTTTGCGTCAATCGCCACTTCAAACACCACGGCATTGGCTTCCGATGCCATGGTCGCTTTTTCAGTGATAACCGGCTTGCGGATCACGTCATATTGGGTTGCTTTCACACTCATGCCAGTCGAGCCTCCAGTGCTTCAAGGCCAGCGCGGGTGATCACCAGCGTGTCACGGCGCAGAATGTCATAGACATTCGCCCCGATGGACGGCAGCACATCAACACCTTCAAGGTTGCGCGCAGCGCGGGCGAAATTCTCGTTCACCTCTGCTCCGTCAATCACAAGGGCTTTCTTCCAGCCCATGTCCTTGATTGCCTTGGCCAGAATGGCAGTTTTCGCTTCTGCCATTTCGGTTGTGTCCAGCACTACCAGCTTGCCACTGCCCGCTTTCGCGGAAAGTGCCAGTTTCAACCCAAGTGCGCGAATTTTCTTCGGCAGGTCAAAAGCGTGGCTGCGCGGGGTCGGGCCCTTGTATACACCACCTTTACGGAAGATCGGCGCGTTGCGGTCACCGTGGCGTGCGCCGCCGGTGCCCTTCTGGCGATAAATCTTCTTGGTGGAGTAGCTGGTTTCCGAGCGGGTTTTTACCTTATGGGTGCCGGCCTGGGCTTTCGCCCGCTGCCAGCGCACCACACGGTGCAGGATGTCGGCGCGCGGCTCCAGGCCAAAAATGGCCTCATTGAGCTCAACCTCACCGGCATTCCCTGCCTGCAGATTGACAACGTCGAGTTTCATCTCACTCGCCTTCCTTCTTATCAGCTTCAATCGAAGCTTCAGCCTGTTCCAGAGCAGCTGCCTGCTCTGCGGCTTCCGCTTCAATCGCGGCCTTGCGTGCAGCTTCTTCCTCGGCGGCGGCGGCAGCAGCAGCTTCCTCGGCGGCTTTACGGGCAGCGTCGGCGGCTGATTTCAGCGCAGCAGGCAGAATGGCATTGTCAGGGAACGGTTTTTTGACCGCATCCTTGATTGTCACCCAACCCCCTTTGGAACCGGGAACAGCGCCCTTGACCATGATCAGGCCGCGATCACTGTCGGTCTTGACGACCTGCAGGTTTTGCGTGGTGATCCGCGCAGCCCCCATGTGACCGGCCATCTTCTTGCCTTTGAACACTTTACCGGGGTCCTGACACTGGCCCGTGGACCCGTGCGAGCGGTGGCTGATCGACACACCATGGCTGGCCCGCAGACCACCAAAGTTGTGCCGCTTCATTGCACCGGCAAACCCCTTACCAATCGATGTGCCCGCGATGTCGACGAACTGACCTTCGAAATAATGATCAGCGGTGATTTCCTCACCAACTTCGATCAAATTCTCGGGGCTGACGCGGAATTCGGCCAGTTTGCGCTTGGGCGCGACATTGGCCTTTGCATAGTGACCGCGCATCGGCGCAGACACACGCTTGGCTTTTGCAGCGCCAGCGCCAAGCTGAACTGCGGTGTAGCCGTCTTTGTCAGCAGTGCGTTGCGACACAACCTGCAAACCGTCAAGCTGAAGAACGGTTACGGGAATTTGCCGCCCGTCCTCCATGAACAACCGGGTCATACCCAGCTTTTTTGCGATAACTCCAGAGCGCATTGTCCTGGCTCCTTACACTTTGATCTCGACATCGACACCGGCAGCGAGGTCGAGCTTCATCAGCGCGTCCACAGTTTGCGGGGTCGGATCGACGATGTCGAGCAAACGTTTATGAGTGCGGATTTCCCATTGGTCGCGCGATTTCTTGTCGATATGCGGACCACGAAGAACCGTGAACTTCTCAATCTTGTTCGGCAGCGGGATGGGCCCGCGCACCGTTGCGCCCGTGCGCTTGGCAGTATTGACGATTTCCTGTGTGCTGGCGTCCAGAACACGGTAATCGAATGCCTTAAGCCGGATGCGGATATTCTGACCTTGCATTGTCTTGTCCTCGGCTGGGAGGGGCGCGGCGAACCGCGCACCCTGCCTGCGTTTCGA